>NZ_JBFAUZ010000043.1:0-82011 GCF_040679555.1 Spirillospora sp. NPDC052242 | reverse complement strand
TCCGGTGACGGCGTCGGGGTGGATGCCTTTGCTTTTCCAGAGTTCGGCGAGGGCGACCATGACGGCGAAGAGTGCGGGTTGGACGATGTCGACGTGTTGGAAGTCCTCTTGTTGTTGGTGGGGTGGTTGGTTGAGGGTGTCGATGAGGTTGAAGGTGGTGTGGGGTTGGAGGGCGTCGGCGCAGTTGTGGAGGTGGGTGCGGAAGGTGGAGTTGGTGTGGAGGAGTTCGGTGGCCATGCCGGGCCATTGGGTGCCTTGGCCGGGGAACACGAAGACGGTTTTGGTGGTGGGTGTGGTGGTGCCGGTGATCAGATGAGGGGTTTGTTGTTCGGGATTCTGGGCGAGGGTATGGAGGCCGGTGAAAAGTTCCTCGCGGGTGTCGCCGAGAATGACGGCGCGGTGGTCGAAGAGGGTGCGTTGAGTCGCCAAGGACCGGCCGATGTCTTCCGGGTCGTTCTCGGGGTGCGCCTCGAGGTGGGCGATGAGCTGTTCGGCCTGCGCCCGGAGGGCATCCGGGTTTCTGGCTGCGAGCGGCCAAGCGACGATGCCGTCCGCCTGGTCCCCGGCGTCGCCGTCAGGGCGAGCGTCGGGGGCGTCCTCGGCGCCGGGTGGTTCTTCGAGGATGAGGTGGGCGTTGGTGCCGCTGACTCCGAAGGAGGAGACGGCCGCGCGCCGGGGGCGATCCTCGGCCGGCCAGGGCGTGGGTTCGGTGAGGAGGGAGACGGCGCCTGCGTCCCAGTCGACGCGCGGGGTGGGCTCGTCGGCATGGAGGGTTCGGGGGAGTACGCCGTTCTGCAGCGCCTGGACGAGCTTGATGACGCCGGCGACGCCGGCGGCGGCCTGCGTGTGGCCGATGTTGCTCTTGATGGACCCGAGCCAGAGCGGCCGGTCTCGATCTTGCCCGTAGGTGTTGATGAGGGCTTGGGCTTCGATGGGGTCGCCAAGCTTCGTGCCGGTGCCGTGGGCTTCGACGGCGTCGATGTCGGCGGGGGTCAGGTCTGCGTTGGCCAGAGCCTGGTGGATGACGCGTTGCTGCGATGGTCCGTTGGGGGCGGTGAGCCCGTTGCTCGCACCGTCCTGGTTGACCGCCGAGCCCTTGATGACGGCGAGGACGGGGTGGCCGTTGCGCCGGGCGTCCGATAGGCGTTCGAGCAGGAGCATGCCCGCGCCCTCGGCCCACCCGGTCCCGTCGGCGCCCGCTCCGAACGCCTTGCAGCGGCCGTCCGGAGCGAGGCCGCGCTGGCGGCTGAACTCCACGAACATGCCCGGAGTCGCCATGACGGTGACGCCCCCGGCCAGGGCGAGATCGCATTCGCCGTTGCGGAGTGCCTGACCCGCCAGGTGCAGCGCCACCAGGGACGAGGAGCAGGCGGTGTCGATCGTCACCGCAGGACCCTCGAGCCCGAGGGTGTAGGCGATCCGGCCCGACGCGACGCTGGTGGTGCTCCCCGTCAGCAGGTAGCCGCCGAAGCCCTCGGCCGGGTCGTGCAATCGTGGTCCGTAGTCCTGGGCCGTGGCGCCGACGAAGACGCCCGCCCGGCCGCCGCGCAGCGACGACGGCCGGAGGCCGGCCCGTTCGAGCGCCTCCCAGGAGGTCTCCAGCAGCAGTCGCTGCTGCGGGTCCATCGCGGCCGCCTCGCGCGGGGAGATCCCGAAGAACTCGGGGTCGAAGTCCGCGGCGTCGTACAGGAAGCCGCCGCGCCTGACGTAGGACGTTCCGGGCCGGTCCGGGTCGGGGTCGTAGAGGCTCTCGAGGTCCCAGCCGCGATCGGCCGGGAGGTCGCCGATGACGTCGCGTTCCTCGGTGAGCAGGTTCCACAGGTCGTCCGGCGACGTCACGCCGCCCGGGAACCGGCAGCCGATGCCGACGATCGCGATCGGTTCGTTCACGGCGCGGGGGCCGGTCGCCGCGTCGTCGTCCGCCCGGTCACGGAGCAGCCGGGCCGCGAGGGCCGCCGGAGTCGGATGGTCGTAGATCAGCGTGTCGGGCAGGCGCACGTCGAGTGTCTCGGCCAGCCGGTTGCCCAGTTCGACGCCCAGCATCGAGTCGAACCCGAGTTCCTTGAAGGGCCGCTCCATGTCGATCGCGTCGGGCGCGTCATGCGCGAGCACCGCGGCGACGTGGTCGCGCACGAGGTCGGCCGTCAGCCGCTCCCGGTCGGCCCGGGAGGGCGCGGCCGTCGGTTCGCCGGGCGCGGGCGGCTCGTCGGGTGCCGTCGGCTCCGCGGGGAGCGCGGGCCCGGTTTCCGGCCGGGCGGGCGTCCCGGGGAGCCAGAGGCGCCGCCGTTCGAAGGCGTAGGTGGGAAGCCGCACACCGTTCGGGCGGTGTTCGGCGAACACCCTCGCCCAGTCGATCTCGCAGCCGTTGTTGTGGGCCTGTGCGAGCGCCGAGACGAGCGTCTCCGCCTCGGGCCGGTTCCGGCGCAGCGTGGGGACGACGGTGTGCTCCCCGCCGAGCGAGGAGTGCGCGAGCGGCGTGAGCACCGAGTCGGGGCCGACCTCGATGAACGTGGTGACTCCGGCGTCGCGCAGGCTGCGCACGCCGTCGTGGAAGCGGACGGCCGCGCGTACGTGCCGCACCCAGTAGTCCGGGGAGCGCAGCATGTCCGGGTCGGCGACGGCACCGGAGACGTTGGACACCACCGGGATCGACGGCTCACGGTAGGCGAGCCGCCGGGCGACGGCCCGGAAGTCGTCGAGCACGCCGTCCATGTGGGCGGAGTGGAAGGCGTGGCTCACCCGCAGGCGCCGCGTCTTGACACCGCGCTCGGCCCATTCGGCCGCGAAGGCGAGGACGGCGTCCGCGTCGCCGGACACGACCGTGGACGCGGCGCCGTTCACCGCCGCCACCGAGATGCGGTCGCCGTGGTCGGGCAACGCGCGGACGATCTCGTCCTCGGACGCCTGGATCGACACCATCGCGCCGTCGTCGCGTGCCGCCTGCATGAGGCGTCCGCGGGCGGTCACCAGGGCGGCGGCGTCCGGAAGGGACAGCACCCCGCTGACGTGGGCGGCGACCAGCTCCCCGATGGAGTGCCCGATCAGGTGGTCCGGGGCCGGTCCCCAGTTTTCGAGAAGGCGGTAGAGGGCCACCTCGATGGCGAACAGGGCGGGCTGCGCCATCGCCGTCCGGTCGAGCAGGGACGCCTCCGGGGTGTCCGGCTCGGCGAACATCAGGTCCTTCAGCCCCGGTTCGAAGTGCGCGAGGACGTCGTCGAGGGCGGCGGCGAACGCGGGGACGTGCGCGTAGAGGCCGCGTCCCATCCCCGCGCGCTGCGAACCCTGCCCCGAGAACAGCAGCGCGGTCCGTCCCGGGCGCACCGCACCCCGCAGGGCGCCGGCCGCGGGCCTGCCCTCGGCGAGGGCGTCGAGCCCGCGCAGCAGCGCCTCGCGGTCCGCGCCGACCGCGGCCGCGCGGTGCGCGAACGCGGTGCGGGCGGTGGCCAGCGTGGCGGCGACGTCGACCGGACGCGGCTCGGGGACGGTCTCGCCGCCGGGATCCTCGCCGGCGACGAAGTCGCGCAGCCGGGCGGCCTGCCGCCGCAGCCCGCTCTCGGTGGGAGCCGACAGGAGCCAGGGCACCACGGGCGCGCCGTCCCGCTCCCCGGGCGCGCGCCGCGGTCCGGCCGGCGACGAGGACAGGACGACGTGGCAGTTGGTGCCGCCCATGCCGAACGAGCTGACCCCGGCGATCAGCGGCTCGTCGTCCCGCGGCCACGGGGTCAGTGCCGTCTGGACCCGCAGGTTGAGATCGTCCAGCGGGATGTCGGGGTTCGGCGTCTCGAAGTTGAGGCTCGGGGGCAGGAGCCGGTGCCGGATGCTCAGGGCGGTCTTGACCAGGCCGACGATGCCCGCGGCGCCCTCGAGGTGACCGACGTTGGTCTTGGCGGAACCGACGAGCAGCGGCGACCCGGCGGCGCGGCCGCCGCCCACGGCGGCCCCGAGCGCCGCGGCCTCGACCGGGTCGCCGCGCCGGGTTCCGGTGCCGTGCAGTTCCACGTACTGCACCGCGGAGGGCTCCACGCCCGCCAGCTCGTACGCGCGGCGCAGCACCCGCTCCTGCGCACCGGGGTCGGGGACGGTCAGACCCGCCCCGCCCCCGTCGTTGTTCACCGCGCCACCGCGGATCACGCAGTAGACGTCGTCGCCGTCCGCGACGGCGCGGGCGAGCGGCTTGAGCACCACGACGGCGCCGCCCTCGCCGCGCACGTAGCCGTTGGCGCGGGCGTCGAAGGTGAAGCACCGCCCGTCGGGCGAGATGCCGCCGAAACGCGTGGTGGTGACGGCGGTCTCCGCCAGGATGTTGAGGTTGACCCCGCCGGCCAGCGCCAGCGTCGACTCGCCGCGGCGCAGGCTCTCGGCCGCCAGGTGCACCGCCACGAGCGCGGACGACTGCGCCGTGTCGACCGCGAGACTCGGACCGCGCAGCCCGAGCGTGTACGACACGCGGTTGGCGATGATGCTCCGGTGCAGGCCGGTGATGGTGTGCGCGGTGATGGCCGACGTGCCCCGCCCGTACGTCAACGTGGCGTAGTCGTCCGAGATCGCCCCGACGAACACGCCCGCGCGGCTGTCGCGCAGTGTCCCGGGAACGATCCCGGAGTCCTCCAGCGCCTCCCAGCTCAGCTCCAGCATGAGCCGCTGCTGGGGGTCCATTCCGGCGGCCTCGCGGGGGGAGATCCCGAAGAACCCGGGATCGAACGCGTCGATCCGGTCGAGGAACCCGCCGTGGCGCGGAGCGTCCCGCTCACCGCCCCAGCGGCCGTCGGGCACCTCGGTGATGGCCGTGCGCCCGTCCCGCAGCAGCCGCCAGAAGGCGAAGGGCGTGGGGGCCATCGGCAGCCGGCACGAGACACCGATGATCGCGATCGCGTCGTCAGGAAGACGGACAGCCTCACTCGTCATGCCGCCAGACTGCGGGGGCCCGCTAAAGGGCACCCTTGGCGTGACCTAAAGCGCGGCCTCGGGACGACGGCGCGTGGCCTCCGCGAGACGGGCGCGCACCCGCCGGGCGCCCAGCAGGGCGCCCAGGACCGCGCGGTGGGGACGATGCGAACCGTGCAGCTGCAGCAGCGACCGCAGCACCCACAGCCTGGTGTCCACGAAATACCGGGGCGACCCGTGCACGTCGTCGTTCTCCAGCAGGCTCAGGTCGCGGACGTGGTTCCGGAGGAGTTCGACGTCGGCGCCCGGGATGATCTCGTCCCTGCGGCTCGCCAGGTAGTGGACGGGGACGTCCAGGGCGGCGAGCCGCGCACCGTCCAGGGCGAGCCCGCGCAGATGCTCGTGGACGCGGTCGGCCGGCACGGCGCACATGTGGGCGAGCGCGTCCACGGTGATCCGGGGCAGGCCGCGCTGCCAGCCGGTGTCGGTGAAGAACGCGCTGACCGGTGCGCCCACCGTCACGATGCCGCGGATGCGGGGGTCGTCCGCCGCGGCGTCGAGCGCGAGGTTCCCGCTGAAGCTCATGGCCACCGCGTAGGTCCGCCGCACGTCCGCGCGATCGGCGACCGCGTCGAGCAGCCCGGGGAGCATCCGCCGGCTGTCCGGGCCGTACCGCGCGGCGTGCTCGCCGACACCCGGCATCTCCGCCACCAACCCGGCCAGGCCCAGCTTCCGGGCCTGCAGCAGCACCGGCGCCCACTGCTCCTTGATGCTGACGATGCCGCCCATGAGCAGCAGCAGCGGGCGCCGGTCGGACCGGGAGAGGCCGCTCGTCCAGCAGCGGACGCGAGCACCGTCCAGCTCCAGCTCGAGGGGTTCGATGCCGGTGCCGCCGCGCCAGCGGTCGAACGCCGCGATGCAGCGCCGGAGCGCTTCTTCCCGCGCCGGTCCGTCCACGTACGGGAAGCGCGCCATGGTGAAGTGACGGCACGCATCGAGGAACCGGCCGTCCCGTTCGAGACGCTCCGCGGCGCGGCTCCACTCCCCGACCCACGAACCGGGCGCGTCGCCGTCGTCGGACTCGATGGCCGAGAGCAGCCGTTCGTAGTCGCGGGCGGGAATGCCCTGCCCGCGCGCGTGCACGAGCACGAACTGCTTCAGTTCGCCGAGGTCGTTCACGACGGGTCTTCCGTTCCGGAGCCGGCGAGCGGGACCTTCCCGGCGCCTTCGGGGGCGCGGACCTCCTCGAGGCCCGCCCTGATCTCGGCGAGGACGTCGGCCGCCTCCGCGCCGTCGATCACGCGGTGGTCGAACGCGAGACTGAGGCGCATCGTCGGTGCGACGACCACCCGGCCGTCGCGCGCCACCGGACGGTCCGCGATCCGTCCGAGCCCCAGGGTGATGGTGGTGCCCCCCACCGAGTGGAACCCGTCGACCGGCCGATGGCCCAGCGAGGTGACCGCGAACGTTCCGAACCGCTCCGGCCGGTTGCGCAGCGGCCGGACCGTCCGGCGGAAGGCCGCACGGCCGACCGGCACGGGCAGCCGGTGCAGCAGGCGCACCCCGGCGAACTCCTCCATCCGGTCCGGGTCGCCGTCCCGGAAGTGCTCCAGGCGATCCTGGACGTCCTCGGGTGCCGCCCGGTCGACGTCGGGCAGGACCGTCGAGAGCACCGCGCGCCGCCCGCCGACGAGCTTGTCCAGCGTGACCTTCGCGTGGACGCCGTGGTCGCGGGCGACGCGCGGACTGAACCGTCCCCGGATCGCGGCGTTGGCCTCGGGGTGCCCGGCGAGCACGCGCCCGGCGGCGCACACCGTGTACGTCACGACCGACAGCCGGCGCGCCGCCGTCCGGCGGTGCTCCAGCAGCCCGCTCATGTCCACCTCCGTGTCGAGGAAGACCGGCGAGAACGCGCGGATCTCCTCGAGGAAGTAGAGCGTGTGCCGTCGAGGGCCGGGGAAGCGCTCCCCGCGGGGACGCCCGCTCACGCCCCCACCGCCACCGTGTAGATCCTTTCGAGGCTGTCGGCCTCCAGGAGATCCGGCAGCACCACCGCGCGGCCCGTCTCGCGTTCCAGCGCGACGGCGAGCGTGAGGAGGTGGACCGAGTCCCATCCGGCCACCTCGTCGAGGCGCCGCGCGACGTCCTCGTGGGTGATCTCCAGGCCCAGCTCGTCCCGGATGAGGGCGACGAAGTCGTCGATGGTCGTCACGAGGCTGTTCCCTCCAGCGCGTCGGTCAGCCGCAGGTGCGCGGCCGGGGCGGGGATCGTCTCCAGGTCGTGCCGGAACTCGACCTCGCCCGCCTCGCCGGTGCCGGCGAGGACGAAACCGTTGCGCGGATAGAAGTCCCGGACCTTGGCGTTCTTGGGCGTCGGCCGGTAGGCGCCGTGCACCGCGGCGACGCCCGTCGCGGACGCGTGCCGCAGCACGGCCGACAGGCAGGCCTGCTCGATGCCGCGGGAGAAGACCCGGCAGCTCAGCAGGAAGTTGTCGATGCGGAGCAGGTCGCCGTCACGGCGCAGGAAGATCGCCCCGACGAGGCCGTTGTCGCCGAAACGGTCGGCGCAGTGGACGGTCAGCACCCGGGCGGCCGGATCCGCGGCGAGCGCGTGGACGTCCGCGGGCTGCAGCCGTCGGGTGGTCATGTTGAACTGGTTGGTCCGCAGGGTCAGCTGCGAGACGCGCGGGACGTGCGGCTCCGCGACGGGCTCGAGCCGCACCCGCACGTCCAGTTCGGCGAGGTAGTCGTCCATCGAGTCGAAGGTCTCGAGGAAGTCCTTGCGGGCGAGCTCGTCGCGGTACCGGGCGGGCCGGGCGAAGTCCTCGGCGGTCAGCGCGGGGGCGTCGAACCAGCCGTCGGCCAGCAGCCGCTCGACGTGCGTCCCCGGGTCGCCGTCGAGCTGCACGACGGCGACGCCGGGCAGCTCGCGCCGCACCAGACCGCACTCGAAGGGGCTGTCGTCGGCGAAGACCATGGAGTCCACGCCCAGGTTGAGGTCCTCGGCCAGCTCGGCGATGTTGTCGTGCTTCGGCCGCCAGTTGGCCACGACGCGCGCGAAGTCGCCCTCGCGGAGCGTCATCTCGGGATGGTCGCGCAGAACCTCCAGCACCGGGCCGGGGTCGTTCTTGCTGACGGCGGCGAGCAGCACGCCCTGGGACCCGAGTTGCTTGACGGTCCGCTGGAACGCCGTGAACGCCTTACCGCGATAACCGGCGGCGACCTCGATGCCCTCCGCGCCGTCGTCGCCCAGGACACCGCCCCACAACGTGTTGTCGAGATCGACCAGCAGGCACTTCTTGGTGCGGCCCGCGACGTGCCGCGCGAGGTGCCCGACCTCGCGGGCGTACCCGGCCAGCAGGCCGGGAGACAGGTGCAGGCCCGTGTACACGCTCATCCGCGGATCGGCGGCCGGACCCCCCTCGGCGATCAGCGGATCGAGATCGAGGGCGATCACCGCCGGGTACCGGGCGGAGAGCCCGAGCAGATCGGCGCCGGCCGTGCGCCAGGCCGCGCCGAGGCGGGCGCGGGACGCGTGGTCGACGAGCTGCGCGCCGAACCGCGCGGGCGGCGGCGGCGTGTTGATCACCAGGGTGCCGCGGGCGGTCTCGGTGAACCGCGCCGCCAGCCCCTCGACCAGGCGGACCTTGCCGGTCAGCACGCGTTCGACGTCGTCGACCCGCCAGGGCACGGGCACCTCGTCGAAGATCGTCTCCGCGTCCAGCACGCAGAGGACCAGGTCGGGGTCGGCCGCGTACAGCTCACTCTGCGGATCGGAGAGCTCGAACGCGTAGCCGCCGAAATCGCCGACGACCGGCCGCAGCAGCAGGCCGTGCCGGGCCAGCTCCACGGTGAGCGTCGGCACCAGCGGCGCCAGCGTGCCGTGGCCCGTGATCGCGATCGTCACGGTCGGGACGTCCGGGTGGACGCGCGCGACCTCGGCGGGGTCGAGCCGCGCCAGCGTCTGGCCCGAGCGCCGCAGCCCGTCCTCGTCGAGACCGGCGAGCAGGCCCCGGACCGAGGGGTACTCCGCGGCGAGCCGTCCCGCCCGGAACAGCTCGGCGATCCGCTCCGCGCTCATCAGCGGCGCTCCAGGGCGAAACCGGCCTTGATCCACTTGCTCGACTCGATCGCGATGCCGATCGCGCGGTCGTCCCGGTCGAGTTCGGGGAGCAGCCGCTCGAGCTGGAAGAACGCCAGCGCGTTCCCGCAGTTGCCCGTCTCGGCCACGCAGCTGATCTCCTCGGCGCCGACGAGGTCGAGCTCGGCCGCGATCCGCCGGGTCATCCGCCCGGACAGCTGCGGGGGCAGCACGTACTCGACCTCGGAGCCCTTCCAGCCGAGGTCGGAGAGGAACTCCTCCATGACCTCCCTGGCCATCGCCGGAACCCGCTCCTCGATCGCCTTGTAGTCCTCGGACACGGCGGCCCTGCCCGAGTCCAGCTCCGCCCTGCCGAACCACTCGACGACCTGTCCGGGCGGCCGGCCCAGGCCGGTGAACCTGGTCATGACCCGCCGCAGCGCCACCGTCGCGGGCACCTGCTCGGCGGACAGCACCGCCGCTCCGGCCCCGTCGCCGAACAGCACCACGTTCACCAGTTCGGCGGGGGGCATGGTCCGCAGGTCCGCGTCCAGGTCGAAGTGCTTGGCGCAGCTGTCGCCCGCGATGACCAGGGCGTGCCGGTGCCCTCCGGACAGCAGCATCCGCCGCCCGACCTCCAGCGCCTGCACCGCGCCCGCGCAGCCCGACTGCAGCTGGTAGGTGGGAACGTCGTTGATGCCCAGGCGGTCGGCGATGACGTTGACGGTCGTAGGCATGAGCGTGTCGGGGGTCGCCGTGCCCATCACGACCAGATCGATGTCGGAGGCCCGGAGCCCGGCGGACTCCAGCGCCCGCCGCGCGGCGCTCTCCCCGAGATCGGCGAGGGTGGCGCGGATCGCGCCGCTGTCGAGGTCCACGGACAGATGGCGCGTCCGGGTGCCGACGAAGGCGTCGATCCACTGTTCCCACAGTGCGTCCATTCCGAAGCGGCGGGCCAGTGCCGCGTTGTCCACCGGGGGTCCGGGGAGTGCGGTCCCCGCCGACAGGATGCGGGTCTCCGAGGCGTCCATGCCGGTCCTTTCGGTGGGGATCGGGGCAGGTGAGCGCCGGTGAGGCCGATCATGGCCCCCCGCCCTAAAGCCGGCCTAATGCTTGGCGTGCTCGCGGCTCTCCGCCATCAGCCGGGCCAGCACCGCGCGCGAGCTGATGTTCAGCTTGCGGTAGATGCGGGTGAGATGAACGTCCACCGTGCGGGGACTGAGAGAGAGCTCCGCGGCGATCTCCCTGGTCTTGAGGCCGGTCCCGGCGATCGCGGCGACCTCGCGCTCGCGGTGGGTGAGCACCGACAGGTCGGCCGTCGCGGCGGCCGGCCGCGCCCCGCCGCTCGACGGCGGCGCGGCGGCGGCCCGGCGGGGGGCGTCCGCGATGGCCTGCTCCAGCCGCGCGGCGTCCTCGCCGATCTTGACCCCGCCGCAGCGCCGCCCCAGCTCCTTCGCGTGCGCGAGCAGGGACGCCACCCGCCGGCCCTGGCCGAGCGCGGCGGCGTGCTCCGCCGTGGTCAGCAGCAGCCACGCCCTGGCGTGCACCATGCCCGTCGCCGCGAGCATGTCGGCGGCCCGCTGCGAGTGCTCCACCGCACCGGCGACGTCGCCGTTCCGCCGGAGCAGCATCGCGCGCGCCACGTGCGCGTAGGCCCGCGAGGCGGGCAGATCCAGGCTCTCGGCGGCGGCCTCGGCCTTCTCGACCCACACGTCGCCGGGCTCCCCGGCGTCCAGCGAGGCGGTGAGAAGGACGACGAAGCACTGCGTCCGGAGGACCCGCGGTATCCGCGACAGGTCGGACCCGTGTCCCGCGTCCAGCAGGATCGAGGCGGCCCGGCGCGGATCTCCGGTGAGGACCGACACGGACGCGAGGGCCACCGACCCGACGATGTTCCAGTAGAAGTCCCCGGACCGCAGCAGCCCCACGGACTCCTCGGCCCTGGCGAGCGCCTTCCCCGCGTCGCCCGGCTCCAGCCAGATGAGGATCTGCGCCTCCAGCGCGAGCGCGAGCCCGCACAGCTGCTCGGAGTTGATCCGTTCCGCCAGTTCGCGGGCCTCCAGTGCGAGCCGGTACGCGTCCGCCAGGTGCCGGGTGTGCCGGCGGACGTTGGCGAGGCCGAGCAGCAGCGCCGGAAGGATGTAGTCCTGCCCGTGCTTGCGGGCGATGGTAGCGCCGCGGGTGAAGTGGCGCTCCGCCTCCCCGAACAGGCCGACCAGCATCTCCGTCCATCCCAGGACGCCCAGGTACTCGGGGTGGGCGGCCAGTTCGTTGTCGGAGAGCCGGTCGGTGAACTCGGCGGCGGCGGCGAGCGACTCTCGGGCGTCGGGAAGATGCTTGAACGCGTCGCACAGGGCGCTGAGGACGAACGCGCCGGCCTCCGCCACCCGGTCGTGGTGCCGCTGCGCCAGCCGGATCGCGAGCCGCACCTGCTCGCAGGCCGGCATCTGGCCGTCCAGGGCACCGATCATGCCGTGCTCGATGAGCAGTGTCGCCGCCTCGGGCGGCGGATCGGCGACGGTGAGGATGTCGGCGACCTCGTCGGCGAGCAGCGCCCTCGCCTCGGCGTAGTGCCCGAGGAAGGATTCGACCACCGCGCAGAACGCCACCGCGCGGGCCCGGAGGGCGTGCTCACCGGGACGGGTGAGCTGGATCACCCGGTGGAGCAGGTCGCGGCTCTCCTCCAGCCGTCCCGTCAGCCCGAGCGCCTTGGTGAGGAGGAGGAAGAGTTCGGCCCGCGTCCGCGCGTCCATGCTTCCCTCGGGGAACGTGTCCAGGATGATCTGCAGCCACCGCAGGGCCCGCTGGGGGTCGGTCGGCATCACCTCCTCGGCGGCCCGGCGGAGAATGTCCAGGTCGTTGAGGTCGGCGTGGGAAAGACAACGTTCCACATGGGCGGCGAGCTCGGTCGCCGGAGCGCCGCGTTCCAGGAGCACCCGCAGTGCCCTGCGGTGCGCGCAGAGCCGCCAGGTCGAGTCCGCGTCCTCGTAGACCACCTGGCCGAGGATGGGGTGACGGAAGGTGAAGCCCCGCCGCCGGTCCATGACGCGGAGGACGTCGCGCGCGACGAGCGCCTCCACCGCCGCCTCGACCTCGTCGGTGCCGAACTCGGTGACCGCGCTCAGCGCCTCGATGTCGCAGTGCTCGCCCAGGACGGCCGCGGCGCCGGCGACGATCGAGTCCCGTCCGGGCAGTGGCGCGATCTCGCCGAGCAGGAGGCCGACGACCTGCGCGGGCAGTCCGTCCCCCGACCCCTTGCTCAGAGCCGTGAGGTAGAGCGGATTGCCCTGCCCCGCCTCGTGCAACTCGGCCAGCAGGGGGTCTGCCGGATGCATTCCGAGGACCTGGGCGGACTGCTCCAGATCGAGCGGGGGCAGTTCGATCCGGGTGACCGAGCCGAGCTCGATGCCGTGCGCGAGCGTGCTGCGCAGCTTGTGCGACGCCTGCCTCGGGCGTTGCGCGATCACGAGGAGCAGGGGCCCGCCCAGGGGCCGCGCGACGAGGTCGTCCACGAGTTCGACGGACTCCTGGTCGGCCCAGTGGAAGTCGTCCAGAACGATGACCAGCCTGGTCGGGGCGGACGCGCCGAGCAGGGCCCGCACGGCGGAACCGGCCCTGTACCGTTCCCAGCTCTCCGAATGCTCGGGATCCCTGCACGGGTTGTGGGCGCGCATGATGATCCGGCCGATCAGCTCGCGGTCCTCGGCGGGCGACTGTGCGAGCAGATCGTCCATCGGCCACACACCGAGCAGCATCGAGAACGACCGGTACGGCATGCACTGCTCGAGTTCGGTGCACCGGATGTGGGCCAGCACGGTGCCGCGGCGCTCCGCCTCGTTCATCATGCCGGCCAGCAACCGGGTCTTGCCGCTCCCGGGACCGCCCGCCAGCTCGATGATCTGCCCTCGCCCCTCGTCGAGTGCGTCGAGCGCGGCGTACAGCCTGCCGGTCTCTCGCGGCCGGACGTTGTCGGGTCGCGTTTCGTGCACGGCGTTCCCCCTTGTCTGCCGAGTCCTCCGAGCGCCGGGTATCACTGCAGATCGCATTGGATCCCGGCATTTCTCAGTAATGTGTTGCGCTAATCCAACCCATGAGTTACAGCTCAGTTAAGAGAAGCTAACTGTCGGAAAGTCGGCTCGACGGTTGATCACCATTGCGGGAAAGATCTTTCGAGATCGGGAGTGTCGAAGATTGGTCGAGTGGAGGGATTAAAAGGCAAAGACTAGCGGTCAGCCTAGCAGTCATGGCTGTAGTCGAATCGTCACAGAGAGGGAGGTGTCGACACTCTCCGAAATCGCTTGATCTCCCTTGGTGTCGATCCGTCCACTCGCCCCCTTGGGCCGACCCGGCGGGGACGATTCGGTCATGGTCGCCTTGAACAGTAGTTTTTGTGCTCCATTGCGCCTAGAGTGGCGGACTCGCGAGCCGCCCACGGTTCATCGCCGGCGTCGATCGATTGGCCACCCTTGGCCATTCTATGTATTGCCTACCGATTTAGTAGGATAATGAGGGAAGGTTGCGCGTCCTCCCGCTGGTCGAAGCGTGCCCGAAAGGTTCTGGGGCGGGTCGCCGAGAATCGCGCAACGCTTTCGTCGCCCCGGCCCCGAAATGTGAGACTCTCAAATGCGGAATCGTCGGGCGAAGAGATGTCCGGCCGACGATCCCGATGATACGGAGACTGTATCCGTTTTGCAATACCCGCCAGAGGTCGCCTCCGCACCCGAGCCCTCTGGGCACCCGCCCCGCGGCGCCGCCGGCTCCCACAGGGGGAGAGGGTGACGGGCTCGTCTGTGGCCGGTTCGAGCGGGGGAGAGGCGAGGTCACGTCCGTCATCCGCTTTCGCGATTGTTCGCGAGTGCTAATGCCGGTTCGAAGGTTCGTCTCGCACTGCGTTCTTGCCGACGGTCCGGCTTGGCAGGGTGGTCGAGCTTTGGTGCCATCCCCACCCCTCAGGAGCGGTTGATGCGACTGCGATCCTTGTTCACGGCCGGCGTCCTGGGCGCCGCGCTGGCGGTGCCCCTGCCGACGGCCCCGGCGTCGGCGGCGCCGTGGACCTGCTGGTCCTCCGACGACCAGATCTACGCGGCGGCGAACACCGTCCAGGGCTCCCCGGGCGATCTGCTGGCCTGCCGTGAGGTGAAGCTCGAAGGCGTCCGCAACGCGCCCGGTCACAAGGCGTGGAAGGTGCGGTACGTCTCCATCGACGCCAAGGGCGCGAAGGTCGCGGTGACCGGTACCGTCGCGGTTCCCACCGCGGCGTGGACGAAGGGCGGCTCGCGGCCGACGGTCGCGTTCAATCCCGGAACGCTCGGGTCCGGGCCGCAGTGCGCGTTCTCCCGGCAGCTCGCGGGCCAGAAGCAGGACATGTACGAGGGCGACAACATCGCCACGTTCCTCAACGCGGGCCACGCGGTCGCCGCCACCGACGGCGTCGGCTACATCGACGGCGAGGTGCACACCTACGTCAACGGCGTCAACGCCGGGCACGCGCTGCTGGACGTCGTCCGCGCCGCTCGCCAGATCCCCGGCGGGAGCCTGAAGCCGGACGGCGAGGTCGGCATCTCCGGGTACTCCGAGGGCGGGCACGCCTCCCTTTGGGGCGCCCAGCTCGCCAAGTCCTACGCCCCCGAGCTGAACGTCGTCGGGGCCGCCGCCGGCGGCGTCCCGGGCGACCTGCGCGTCACCGCGAAGGCCCTCAACGGCAGCCTGTTCGCCGGTTTCCTCGCCGACGCCCTCATCGGCCTGAACGCCCAGTATCCCGAGATGCCCTTCGACGAACTGATGAACGACGCGGGCCGCCGCGCCGTCGACGACGTCAAGAAGAACTGCCTGCTCGGCACCCTGGCGGTGTTCACGGGCGCGCGGGTGGAGAACTTCACCACCGACAAGCTGACGCTGGACGACCTGTACGCGATCGAGGGGCCCGGGGGCGTGACCTGGGGCGAGATCGTCGACAGGCAGAAGGTCGGCGTCGGTATCGGCCCCGCGGGTTCGGGCGCCCGGTACGAGATCGGCTTCCCGGTGTTCCAGTACCGCGGCTGGCTCGAGGAGATCATCCCGCACGAGACCGAGGACGGCACCCGGCAGCTGTACTGCGACGCCGGCATCAACACCACCTGGAAGAACACCTACATGTCCGAGCACCTGTCGACCGACTGGGCCGCGGCCCAGGACGTGACGATGTTCCTCGACGACCGGTTCGCGGGCAAGCCGGTCGAAGGCAACTGCTGATCCGACCGTCCCCGGCCCGGACGTCGAACACCTCGGCGTCCGGGCCGCTTCGCTCGGATCTCGCCCGAACCCGGTCGCGTCGGCCCGGATCGACGCCACCGCTGTGACCGGCCAGGTCGTCCTGCACGAGTTGCGGTACGTGACGAGCGCGAAAGCGGCCGACGAGAGCGGGCGTGCGAAGACTCGCTGGGAGATGGCCACGCAGGGGGATCCGCTCACCGATCTGGCTTCCGCGGCGATGTGGTGGGACGGCGTGCGCGGCCTGGACAGTCCACTACCGGTCCCGCCGGGGGCTCACCGTCGGCGAGGGCTTCGACCTGCTGGGCGCCCTGGTGCCCGCCCTCGCCGAACGTGGGCACGCCGCGCTCCGCACGGGGAACTGAGCGGGCCGCCCGAAGGGGGTGCGGGTTCAGGGACGCGGCTGTCTTTTTAGGTTAGGCTTGCCTTAAGGTTTCAGGATGAATCTTTCCGAGATCCGTAAGGTGACGTCCGAGGCCGAGCTTCGCGAGATCGTGGAGGAACCCGCCCAGACCATCTGGGACAAGGACATCGCCCGGATCGACGAGCACGCGCGCACGATCATCGCCCACTCGCCCTTCGTGGCGCTGGCCACCTCGAACTCGGACGGGACCTGTGACGT
This sequence comes from Spirillospora sp. NPDC052242, assembly GCF_040679555.1. Taxonomy (NCBI): domain Bacteria; kingdom Bacillati; phylum Actinomycetota; class Actinomycetes; order Streptosporangiales; family Thermomonosporaceae; genus Spirillospora; species Spirillospora sp. NPDC052242. The sequence goes on along the minus strand of NZ_JBFAUZ010000043.1, from coordinate 66,176 downwards.
CTCGCCCCGGGGCGACCCGCCCGGGTCGGTCCTGGTGCTGGACGACCACCACCTGGCCATCGCCGACCGGCCCGGGAACCACCGGGTCGACAACTTCCGCAACATCCTGCACAACCCGCATGTCGGGCTGCTGTTCATCATCCCGGGGATGAACGAGACGCTCCGGGTGAACGGTCGCGCCACGCTCGTCGCGGACGCCCCGTTCTTCGACGACATGGTGGTGCAGGGCAAGCGGCCCCGGCTGGCCCTCCTCGTCGAGGTGCAGGAGCTGTACATGCACTGCGCGAAGGCGTTCTTGCGCTCGTCGCTGTGGGAGCCCGAGACCTGGCCGGCCCGCGAGAGCCTCCCCACGCTCGGCCGGATCGTCAAGGACCAAATGGGCATCAAGGGGGTCCCCGCCAAGGTGATCGACGCCGGACTCAACCTGGACGCCAAGAAGAACCGGTACTGAGACGTTGCTCAGCCGTTCGCCTCGGAGGGGCGCTCGCCGAGTGCGGGCGGCGCCGACCGGTAGGTGGGCGGGGTCGCCGACAGGCCGATCGGGTTGCGCGTCAGGCGCGCCGTCGTGCCGTCCGGACGGGGGACCTCGACGATCGGGTCCAGGCCGAGCGACTCGGCGAGGGCGAAGGCACCGGCGATGTCGTTGACCCGCCCGGCGGGCACCCCGGCCGCCGACAGGACGGGCACCCAGTCGGCCGCGGGCTTGGCGGCCAGGGCGTCCACCAGGATGCGGCGCAGTTCGCCGCGGTTCGCGACCCGGGCGTCGTTGGCGGCGAAGCGGTCGTCCTCGGCCAGCTCCGGACGGCCGACGGCGCGGCTGAGCGCGCCGAACTGGCGGTCGTTGCCGACGGCCAGGACGAGATCGCCGTCGCCGGTGGGCAGCGGCTCGTACGGGGCGATGCTCGGGTGGGCGTTGCCCATCCGGCCGCCGACCCGTCCGGCCAGGGTGTACGCGGAGCCCTGGTTGGCCAGGGCGGCGAGCAGGCAGGACAGCAGGTCGATCTCGACCCGCTGGCCCTCGCCGGTGCGCTCGCGGTGCCGCAGCGCCGCGAGGACGCCCACGCTCGCGAACAGCCCGCTGATGACGTCCACCAGGGCGACGCCGACCTTCTGCGGCTCGCCGTCCGGGTCGCCGGTGATGCTCATGAGCCCGCCGAGCGCCTGGATCAGCAGGTCGTAGCCGGGCAGCGCGGCCCCGGCGCCCGAGCCGAAGCCGGTGATCGAGCAGTAGACCAGGCCGGGGGAGACGGCGGCGAGGTCCGCGTGACCGAGGCCGAGACGGTCCATGACCCCCGGGCGGAAGTTCTCCACGACGACATCGGCGGCCGCGGCCAGCTCGCGGGCGCGGGCGGCGCCGTCCGCGCTGCGCAGGTCGAGGACGACGCTGTCCTTGTTGCGGTTGGCGGCCTGGAAGTAGGTCGCCCGGCCGCCGTCGTCGTAGGGCGGGCCCCACGCGCGGGTGTCGTCGCCGCCGTCCGGACGCTCGATCTTGGTCACCGTGGCGCCCAGGTCGGCGAGGAGCATCGTCGCCAGCGGTCCGGCGAGCACGCGGGAGAAGTCGACGATGCGGACACCGTCCAGGGCGTGGGTCATGTGCAGGCTCTTTGTCGGCTCGGGGCGGATATGGGAATATCGAGTCTAGATTTTCGAAGATTTCTCCGCAACGAGAGGTGACGGCCATGACGAGCACGCGGGACCAGGTCGAGCTGCGCCCCGAGGACTTCCTGGACGTCGACGGGCTCCTGACGGACGAGGAGCGCGACATCCGCGACACCGTCCGCGCCTTCGTGACCGACCGGATCGTCCCGCACGTCGGGGACTGGTTCGAGCAGGCGACGATCCCCCGCGGGCTCCCTCGCGAGCTGGGCGGGCTGGGCGTCCTCGGCATGCACCTGGACGGCTACGGCTGTGCGGGCACCAGCGCGACCGCCTACGGTCTGGCTTGCATGGAACTGGAGGCCGGGGACAGCGGCGTGCGCAGCATGGTCTCCGTGCAGGGCTCGCTGGCGATGTTCGCCATCTGGCGCTGGGGTTCGGAGGAGCAGAAGGAACGGTGGCTGCCGGGGATGGCGACCGGGGAGACCATCGGCTGCTTCGGGCTGACCGAGCCGGACGCGGGGTCCGACCCGGGCGCGATGCGCACCCGGGCCCGCCGGGACGGCGGCGACTGGATCCTCGACGGCCGCAAGATGTGGATCACCAACGGGACGATCGCCGACGTCGCCGTGGTGTGGGCCCGCACGGACGACGGCGTCCGCGGCTTCCTCGTCCCGGCGGGCACCCCGGGGTTCACCGCGCCGGAGATCCACAAGAAGATGTCCCTGCGCGCCTCGGTGACCTCCGAGCTGGTGCTGGACGGCGTCCGGCTCCCGGCCGACGCGGTGCTGCCCGAGGTGTCGACGCTGCGCGGCCCGCTGTCCTGCCTGAACGAGGCCCGCTACGGGATCGTCTGGGGCGCCGCGGGCGCCGCCCGCGCCTGCTTCGAGGCCGCCCTGCGGTACGCCGGGGAGCGCACCGCGTTCGGCAGGCCGATCGCCGGTACCCAGATCCAGCAGCAGAAGCTCGCTCACATGGCGCTGGAGGTCAACCGCGCCACCCTGCTCGCCCTGCACCTCGGCCGCCTCAAGGACGCGGGCCGGCTGCGCCCCGAGCAGGTCAGCATGGGCAAGCTCGGCAACGTCAACGCCGCGCTGGACGTCGCCCGCACCGCGCGGCAGGTGCTCGGCGCCAACGGGATCTCGCTGGAGTATCCGGTTATCCGCCACATGAACAACCTCGAGTCCGTCGTGACGTACGAGGGCACCGCGGACGTCCACGCCCTGGTGATCGGCGGGGCGCTGACGGGCGTCCAGGCGTTCCGCTGACGTGGTCGGGCCACGGCTATGCTCGGGCCGGTGAACGAGACCCGCGCCGACGTCCCCGCTCCGGTTCCCACGGCCCAGCAGCACGCGGTCGACGCGCTGCGCGGTCTGATCGTGTCGGGCGGGCTGCGCCCCGGGCAGCGGGTCAACCAGGAGGACATCGCCGCGCGGGTCGGGCTGAGCGTCGCGCCGGTGCGGGAGGCGCTGCGCGTCCTGGCGCAGGAGGGCCAGCTCACCTACCGGCCCCGGCGCGGCTACTTCGTCACCGAACTCCAGTACGAGGACCTCAGCGAGATCTACGAGCTGCGCCGCATCCTGGAGGAGCGCGCGGCCCGGCACGCCCTGCCGATGCTGGACGACGCGGCGCTGCGGCGCATCGACGAGGCCGCCCGCACCTGCGCGCAGGCCGCCGCGGCCGGAGACGTCGCCGCCGAACTGGCCGCCAACCGCGTGTTCCACTTCGCCGTCCTGGAGACGCCGGGTCAGCCGCACGTCCTGCGGCTGATCCGGCTGCTGTGGGACTCCACCGAGGTGTACCGGGCCATGTACTACAACCTGCCCGAGGAGCGCGCGGCGTCGGTCGACGCCCACGACCGGATCGTCGAGGCGGTCCGCGCCCGGGACGCCGACCGGCTCGTCCGCGAACTCGACGACCACCGGGAACGGGCGCTGGACGTCCTGCGCGCCGTCCTCGCCCCCGAGCAGGTCTGAACCGCCGGGCGCCCGCCCGCGCCGCCGTGGTCACGGCTGCGCGGACGGGCGCCTCGCGGACGGGCGTGTCACCCCGACCATGCGCGGGCCTCGCGCCGCGGCACGGCCGGGTCGAAGTCGTTGTAGGCCGGGACGAGCGAGTAGTCGGTCAGGGCCCGGACGGTTGCGGCGCCGGGCTCGACGTCCTCGATGACCCCGTACTCGACGTAGGTGTCGAGGGTCTTCTGCAGGTCCTCGTCCTTCTGCAGGCCGTACCGGCCCGCCGAGCCCGGACCGGCCGAGATCTGCAGCCGTTTCGCGAGGATCTTCGTCGCGATGGCGAGGTCGGTCTCCCGCCCGCCGGCCAGCTTGGACGCCGGGAAGTGCTTCCAGTGCATCTCGATGGCGGCGCGCGGGTTCTCCTGCGAGAAGACCATGCCCTTGAAGAACGCCCGGAACAGGCCGGCGATGGCTCGCGGGCGCTCACGGACGTCGCGTTCGCGGCAGACCAGAGCCGAGGTCCCGGTCAGCCCGTCGGTCCGCGACTCGACCTCGACCAGCTCCTCGCCGAGCAGCTCCCCGACGATCAGGTTGGAGCTGTCGTAGCCGGAGTAGGCGTCGATGTCGCCGCGCTGGAGCGCCTGGGCGGCCTGCGCCCCGTAGCCGACGGCGAGGATGTCGTCCGCGCCGACGGGACGGGCCTGCGCGCCGGTCGCCCCGGTCACCAGCATCTCGTTGATGCCGCCGCGCACGTTCACCCCGACGGTCTTGCCGGCCAGGTCCGCCGTCGTCCGGATCCCGGACCCGGCCGGGGCGACGGTACGGAAGATGTTGCCGTTGACGGTGCCGACGATGACGAGGCCGGGGTCCTGGCCGATGGCGGTGACGGCGTTGGCGGTCGAGCCGTACGTGCAGGTGGCGCGCTCGTTGGCGACGGCCTGGATCGCCGCGACCGCGTTCTTCACCGGCTGCATCTCCACCTTCAGGCCCTCGTCCGCGAAGTACCCCATGGTCTCCGGCACCGTGGCGTACGAGGCGGTGGCCGCGCTGAGCGTCTGGTCGGCGACGGCGAAGGTGAGTTCGGTCCGTCCGTCGCCGGTGCCGCACGCGGTGGCCGCGGCGAGCGTCACGGTGGCGGTCAGGAGCGCGCACGCTCTTCTCATGACGGGTCCTCCTCCTGTCCGGGTCACGCCCGGTAGCGGGCCAGCAGCCGGTTGAGCACCGCCATGGACAGCCAGATCGCCACCCCGAAGAAGCCCATGACGATCAGCAGTGCGTAGGTCGCGGCGATCGCCCCGTTCTGCGTGGCCGCCTGGATGGCGAAGCCCAGGCCCTCCCGCGCCGAGACGAACTCGGCCACGATGGCGCCGATCAGCGCGAGGACGGCCGCGGTGTTCAGCGCGGGGAGGATGTAGGAGACCGCGTGCGGGATCCGCAGCTTGAACAGGATCTGCCAGCGTCCCGCCCGTACCGACCGGAACAGGTTGTACTGGTCCTCGCCCACGCTCGCGAGGCCCACCATCGCGTTGACCAGCAGCGGGAAGAACGCGAGGAGCGCGGCCAGGAACGCCTTGGGCGCCAGGCCGTACCCGAAGCCCGCGATGACCATCGGGGCGATGGCCACCTTGGGGAAGGTCTGGATCACCACGAGGTAGGGGTAGACGGCCTTGTGGACGGTCTCGGAGAAGGTGAACGCGACCGCGAGCACGAACGCCAGCACCGCGGCGCACACGAGCCCGACCAGCGTCTCGAAGGCCGTCGCGTAGATGTTCGGCCACAGCGCCCCGGAGGCGACCATGTCGCCCAGCGCGGCGAAGACGTCCTGCGGCGGCGCGATGAGCAGCGGCGACACCCATTCGCGTTCCGCCGCCAGGTACCAGAGCAGCAGGGTGCCGAGCAGGATCGCGACGCCGAGGACGCCGGCCCGGACGTTGACGTTGCCGAGCGGCCTCGCCCGTCCGGGCACGGTCCGCGCTCCGGTGGTCGAGGCGGGCGCGGTGGAGGTCTGCGGTGCGGTCACTGGCTCTTCACCTGCTCGAGAGAGGCCCGGACGCGCTGGGTGGCCTCGAAGAACTCCGCGGTCCCGCGCGCCTCGCGCCGTCGTGGTCGGGGGAGGTCGATGTCGATCACCTCGTGGACGCCGCCCGGCCTGGCCCGCATGACGACGATCCGGTCGGACAGGTAGACCGCCTCGCTGATGCTGTGCGTGACGAACAGGACGGTCTTGGGTTCGTCGTGCCAGACCCGCAGCAGCTCGTCGTTGAGGTCCTCGCGCGTGAACTCGTCGAGCGCGCCGAACGGCTCGTCCATCAGCAGCAGCCGCGGGCCGTCGATGAGGGAGCGGGCGATCGCGGCTCGCTGCTCCATGCCTCCCGACAGCTCGCGAGGGAGGCTGCCCGCGAAGTCCTGCAACCGCATCGTGGCCAGCAGCTCGTCGGCCCGGCGGCCCGCTGCCGCGCGTTCGCCGCCGCGCAGCTCGACCGGGAGCAGGATGTTCTGCCGGATCGTCCGCCAGGACAGCAGCGTCGGCTTCTGGAAGGCCACGCTCACCCCCGGCGGGGGCTCGGTCACCGTGCGCCCGTCGATCTCGACGCTGCCGCCGGTGGCCGCCAGCAGACCGGCGATGATCTTCAGCAGGGTGCTCTTGCCGCACCCGCTGGGGCCGATGAGGGACACGAACTCGCCCGGCCGGACGTCCAGCGTGGTCGGGGAGAGCGCGTCCACGGCGGTGCGTCCCCGCCGGTACGTCATGGCGGCGCCGCGGACGGCGACGGCCGCCCCGGTCCGGGGCTCGGTGCCCGTTTCGGCGATGCCCATCTCACTGCCCTCCGCTCGCGAGCGCGGGCTCGCGGGTGGCGGATCCGGCGGGTTCCGCGACCCCGAGCACCTCGTCGTAGAACCGCAGCCAGTTGCCGCCCATGAGCGCCGCCACCTCGCCGGCGGAGAAGCCGCGGGCCCGCAGCGCCTCGTCCAGGACGGGGAAGTCGCCGGGGCCGCGGAACCACGAGGGCGGACCGCTGCTCGCCGCGCCGGTGGCCAGGCCCGCGCCCTCCTGGGGACGCCGGCTCCAGCGGCCGCTGCGCATCCAGGCCCGGTACTCGTCGGTGCCGCCGACGTTCGCGTCGGTGCCGATGCCGACGTGCGCGGCGCCCGCGATGTCGACCGTCCGCGCGACCATCTCCGACCACGCCTCGGGCGTGTCGATGAAGCCGCGGGTCAGGTTGTGGTACGTCGTCACGCCGATGACGCCGCCGCGTTCGGCCATCGCCTCCAGCACCTCGCGGGGCTTGTTGCGGGGATGCTCGGTGATGTCGGAGCAGTTCGCGTGGGTGATGGCGACCGGACGTCCCGAAGCGTGGATCGCGTCCAGCGTGGTCCGGTTTCCGACGTGGGACAGGTCGATGACCATGCCCACGCGGTTCATCCGCTCGACGACCTCGTGGCCGAACCGGGTGAGGCCCGAGTCGACCGGCTCGTAGCAGCTGCCGCCGATGTCGTTCTGGATGTTGTAGGTGAGCTGGACGACGCGGACGCCGATCTCGGCGAAGAAGTCGACGTAGGCCAGCCGTCCCTGGAGCATCGAGGAGTTCTGGAACCCCAGGATCAGGGCGGTGCGTCCCTCGGCCGCCAGCCGCCGGACGTCACCGGCGGTGCGGGCGATCCCCACGAGGTCGGCGTTGTCCTCGGCGAAGTACCGCCAGGCCGCCACCGCGTCCAGCGACTCCGTCGCGTCCTCCCAGAAACCGCAGGTCGTGGTGACCGCGTCGATGCGCGCCCGGCGCAGCGTCACCAGCTGCTCGCGGGTCATCCGCGAGCAGTTGAGTCCGTCGATGTACACGGCGTCTCCTTTACGGGGTGGGGGAGGAGGTCAGAGGATTCCGGACGGGGGCGGCGCCATCCCGGTGTGCAACCGGGACAGATCGGTGTCGATGCTGAGCGCCTCGTTGGAGGCGTAGTAGAGGGGCCACCAGACCTCGGCGGGCACCTCGATGCCGGTGCCGATCAGCGACGGCGGCGCCGCCGCCGCGGCGGGTCGCACCTCCACCCGCGCGTCCGTGCCCTCGACGGCGACGGTCAGGCCGAGGCCGAGCGCCGCCGCCCACAGCGAACCCGCTTCGAGCAGGTCGGCGTCGGCCAGGCCGTGCACCGTCACCGGGTCGCCGGGGCCGTCCGCGAACGCGCCCGCCAGCACGGGCGCGCCCACCAGCAGGGCGCTCCGCCCGCCCGCGTCGATGCTGCGGGGGCCGGTCCGGCGCGGCGGCGTCCAGGCGGGACGGTCCGCGCCGCCGGCGAACGCGGCGCCGAGCCGCGCCAGCGCGCTCCGGCCGAACCGGTCCACGCAGTCCACCACGAAGTCCCGGGCGCCGGGGCAGGCCCCGGCCGGGACGCCGGCCACCAGCAGCAGCCGCTCGCAGACCAGCCGGATCTCGCGCCGGTGGACGGTGACCGTCCCGGCCATCGACTCGGGGGGCGTGACGGCGCTGATGTCGGGCCGCAGATCCAGCCCGTGGGTGTCGTGGTCGAGGTCGAGTCTCATCCGTGCGTCCTTTCCTCGGCGATCAGCTCGCCGGAAGCGTTGCGCGCCATCTCGAGCAGCCGCCGGGTCATCTCCGCCGCGACCGTCTCGTCCACCCGGACCGCCGGCGCGATGACGCTCAGTGCTCCCATGCAGTGGCCGCGGACCATCAGCGGGACCGCCACCGCGGTGATGTCGCTGCCCAGCCATTCGCTGCGCACCAGCGCGAAGCCGCGGTCGGCGACCTCCGCGTAGACCTCGGGCGGGGCCAGCTCGGCGCCGCCGGCGCGCAGCCGGTCGCGTTCGCGCTCGGAGAGGTGGGCGACGATCGCCTTGCCGGAGGCCGACGTGGTGATGGAGATGCTCGTCTGGAACTTCTGCCGCTGGTAGATGCCCACCGGCTCGGCGCGTTCCACGATGAACAGGCCGCCCTGGTCCAGGACGGCGAACGACACCGCCTCGCCCAGGTCGGCCGCGATCTGGCGCATGCGCGGCTGGAGGATCTCGGCGATGTCGGCCTGGGCGGAGCGCATCCGGGCCAGGACCGACACGTGGTGGCTCAGGTGGTAGCGGCCCGCGTCGTCCTGGACGAGCCAGCCCGCCTCCTTCGCGGTGTGCAGGTACTGGTGCATCGCCCCCCGGCTCCACCCGAACCGGTCGGCCAGCTCCGCGACGGTGACCGGACCGCTGGAGAAGCCGACCGCGTCGATGATCTCCAGCATCTTGCGCGCGGTGGTGAGGACCTTCGTCCCGGTCACCGGCGGCCTCCGGCCCACCAGAAACGCTCACCGGGCTCGCCCAGTTCCTCCCGGGGCGGCGCGTGCTCGAAGATCAGGCCGCGCAGCGTGCGCCGCTGGACGTCCAGGGTCTTCTCCAGGCCGAAGCAGAACGCGTTGAGGACGTGGATCAGGTAGGCGGGGACCAGCTCGTCGTCCCGGTAGTCGACCCGCGCCAGCGCGTACGGGCTGTCGGTGAGGTTCTGGACGAGCGCGGTCGCGCGGAACGCGGCGGGATGCTCGAGCAGCAGGTCGCCGACGTTCCGCCCGCCGTCCGTCCCGTCCAGCAGGGCGAGCAGCGCACCGACCTCCTCCACCGGGTTGGTCGCGAGGTCGTAGGTCCCCTCCGGGATCTCCCGCACGTGACCGGAGCGGGGCTCCTCCGAGGCGCGCGACTTGTACCAGACGCGATTGCGGAGATCGTCGCGGTTGCGGGGGTAGTCCGCCGTCCAGGGCACCGTGGCGTGGACCGCGTCCCGCAGCCGCGACACGGGCCAGGTGGGATCGGGCCGCATCGACTCGTCCACGACCAGTTCGCCGAGCCGCGGCTCCCAGGCGCCGCGGTCGAGTTCCAGCGCGATGGACCGGAACAGCTCGACCGCCTCGGGCCCGGTCCCCGGCGAGCGGGCCGACTCGACGGCGCCGAGCGCGAGCCCCGTCCCCTCGGCGCGGGCGCGGGCGCGCCGGGCCCGCAGCTCCCGCCGCAGGTGGCGGAGCTCCTGGGCGACCAGCGGGCCGCTCGGGAACAGGCGGTACGGGGTCGAGTCCGCCTCCTTCGTCTCGATGACGCGGCTGAGGAGATCGTCGAACAGGTCCAGTTCGGGCGCGTCCGCCGTCCAGGTGAGGCTCAGGGCGCGCGCCGTGCTCTCCTCGTACAGCCCGATCCACCGGGACACCAGGCGCGGACGGTTCATGAAGAACAGCACCAGCCCCAGGGCCGAGCCGTTGCCGACGGCCACGCGCCGCTTCAGCTCCGGCGACAGGCGGGCCGCACGGGCGTTCCGCAGCCGGGCCAGCGACTCGACGAGGTCGAACGAGATCTCCCGCATCATGTAGGCCGAGAGCATCTGCGCGTGGTACGGCAGCGCCAGCGGATGGTCCGGGCCGTACGCGCCGAAGTCGACGGTGCCGAACGTGCCGTTGCCGTCCAGACCGGTGTTGCGGAGCAGGTAGCCGGCCTCCAGCAGCCGTTCCTCGTCGGGACGGTCGCCCGCCGCGAGGGCCTGCCGGACCTCGTCGAACGCCCGGAGGCTGCGGTTGGCGCGGAACCAGATCAGCGTCCGGTCGGCCGCGCGCCCCGCGTACAGCTTGGGCATCTCGCGGCGGGTCTGCTCGATGCGTTCCTCGTCGGGCTCGCCCTCCATGAGCGCGCCGAGCACGTCCCAGCTCGACCCGATGATCCGCGGGGTCCGGTTGACCATGCGGGGCTCGGTGGAGAACGCGACCACCGAGAGCACGTGACCGCCGGCGTCGATCCGGTAGACCAGCGTTCCGTTCCCCTCCGGGGTCAGGTCCGCGCGCACCAGGTCGATCTTCCAGCGTTCGCGGGTCATCCGGTCCATCAGGGTCCGGGTCGCGCTGAGCGGGTTGGCGGGGAGCGCGGCCAGCCGGCGCGGATGCATGACCGCCGCCGGGGGGCGGGGCGCCGCGCGTCCCGGAGCGGGGGGCACCGCACGTTGCGTCGCCTCGAACGACATTTACCCTCGATCCATTTATATTGGACGTTGTCCTATATTGAGTAAGCGGAACCGTAGGCAGCCCCTCCGGCGGACGTCAAGGGGCGACTTCGCGGCGCGCATGGATTTCTCCGCCTTTGCCGACCACCTCGCCCGCCCCGCGGAATCGCAGGTCAACGGCCCGGGCGGCGAGGCGCGCGGTCCTTCCTGAGCGGGGGAAAAGTCTCGGGAATCGGGACCACGGCGTATAGACCGGGCGGCACGCCCCGCGCGCGGTCAACATACGGGGCGTCCATTCAGACCGGAGGAATTCGCCGTCCCGTACGTACGCCCCCGCCGAGGGCCGCGCCTATGTTCGCCACATGATCAGCCAGGACAGCACCCTCCCGGCGGCCGGTGCCGCCCGTCTCCCGCAGGAACGCCGCGTCGTCACCGACATCCCCGGCCCGAACTCGCGGGCGCTGGCCGAGCGCCGCAAGGCGGCCGTCGCGCAGGGCGTCGGCAGCGTGCTGCCCGTCCAGGTGACGGACGCGGACGGCGGCGTGGTCGTGGACGCCGACGGCAACTCGTTCATCGACTTCGGGTCCGGCATCGCGGTGACCAACGTCGGCAACGCCAACCCGCGCGTGGTGGAGCGGGTGAAGGCGCAGGTCGAGCGGTTCACCCACACGTGCTTCATGGTCGCGCCCTACGAGGGGTACGTCGCGGTCTGCGAGAACCTCAACCGCATCACGCCCGGCGACCACGAGAAGCGCTCGATCCTGGTCAACAGCGGCGCCGAGGCCGTGGAGAACGCCGTCAAGATCGCCCGGTACGCGACCGGGCGGCAGGCCGTCGTGGTGTTCGACCACGGCTACCACGGCCGGACGCTGCTGACGATGACGCTCACCGCCAAGAACATGCCCTACAAGCACGGCTTCGGCCCGTACGCGCCCGAGGTGTACCGGATGCCGCTCGCCTACCCCTACCGCTGGCCGACCGGCCCGGACGACTGCGGACCGGAGGCCGCCGCGCAGGCGATCGACCAGATCACCAAGCAGATCGGCCCGGAGAACCTCGCGGCGATCCTCGTCGAGCCGATCCAGGGCGAGGGCGGATTCATCGAACCCGCGCCCGGCTTCCTGCCCGCCCTCGCCGAGTTCTGCCGCACCAGCGGCGCCCTGTTCATCGCCGACGAAGTACAGACCGGCTTCGCCCGCACCGGCGACCTGTTCGCGTGCGAGCACGAGGGGCTCGTCCCGGACCTGATCGCCACCGCGAAGGGCATCGCGGGCGGCCTGCCGCTGGCCGCCGTCACCGGCCGCGCCGACATCATGGACGCCGTGCACGCGGGCGGCCTCGGCGGCACCTACGGCGGCAACCCCCTGGCCTGCGAGGCCGCCCTCGCCGTCCTGGAAGAGATCGACGAACACGACCTCACCGCCCGCGCCCGCCGCGTCGGCGAGATCATGCTGCCCCGGCTGCGCGCCATGGCCGGACGGTTCCCCGCGATCGGCGACGTCCGCGGCCGCGGCGCGATGATCGCGATCGAGCTCGTGCGGCCCGGCACCAAGGACCCCGACCCGGCCCTGACCGCCGAGATCGCCCGCCGCTGCCACGCGCGCGGCCTGCTCGCCCTGACCGCCGGCACCTACGGCAACGTCCTGCGCTTCCTCCCGCCGCTGACCATCCCCGAGCACCTGCTGACCGAGGGCCTGGACGTCCTGGAGGAGGCCTTCGCCGCCTGACCCTCGCCGCCCGCCCCGTGCCTGCGGCGCAGGCGGCACGATCCTGCAACCCGCACGGTCGTGAAAGACGCCCCGGACCCCTCCCCGGCAGCATCGAGAACGCAAGAGAGCCGTTCTCACCTGCGAGGAGACCTCATGGCGGCGGACCACCCATCACGGCGGACAGTGATCAAGGGCGCCGGCGGCGCCGCGCTGGCGACGGCCGGCTGGACGGCGGGGACGAGCGGCGCCGCGGCCGCGTCCGGGCCGCGTGATCTGCTCACCCGGCCGTTCCCGGGGACCGGTGAGCGGGTTCCGGCGGTCGGCCTGGGCACGTTCATGACGTTCGACCGGCTGCCGCACACCCCGCGCGGCCACCTGCGCGAGGTGCTGCGCCGGTTCCACGCCGCGGGCGGCCGGGTCGTCGACACGTCCGCGCTCTACGGCATGTCCGAGACGAACGTGGGCCTGTTCGCGCGGGAGCTGGGCATCACCGACCGGCTGTTCCTGACCGACAAGAGCTGGGTGTGCGGGGAGTACCTGAACGACCACTCCCACGCGCGCCGCCAGTTCGAGCAGTCGCTGCGCCGCCTGCACCGGCGGCGGCTGGAGGCCGTCCAGGTGCACAGCCTCACCAATACGGCGATGGTGCTGCCGTTCCTGCGGAGGCTGAAGGAGCAGGGCCGCATCCGGTACCTCGGCGTCACCCACCACGAGATCCCCGAGCAGTCGGCGGCGGTCGAGCGCTGGATCCGCACCGGCGACCTGGACGTCGTGCAGGTCCGGTACTCGATCTTCATGCGGGAGGCGGAGCGGCGCATCCTGCCCGCCGCGGCCGACCACGGCACCGCCGTCATGGTCAACATGCCGCTGGAGAAGGCGCGGCTGCCCGACCTGGTCCGCGGGCGGCGGCTGCCCGGGTTCGCCCGCGAGATCGGCTGCTCGACGTGGGCGCAGTTCTTCCTCAAGTACGTCCTGTCGCACCCGGCGGTGACGTGCGTGCTGCCGGCCACGACCGTCCCCGACCACGCCGAGGAGAACGCGGCGGCCATGCGCGGCACGCTGCCCGACTCCGAGATGCGCGCCCGGATGGTGCGGCACATGGAGTCGATCCCGGGGTTCGCCGAGATCGACCGGCGGCCGTGGTACCCGGGCAAAACGTTCACCGGCGGGCAGGTGAAGCTCTAGGCGCGGTAGCGGGCCGGGGTCGCCCCGTACCTGCGGCGGAACGCGGTCGTCAGATGGCTCTGACTGGACAGCCCGACCTGGTACGCGATGTCGGCGATGGACAGATCGGCGCGCCCGCGCAGCAGCCGGGCGGCCCGCTCCAGCCGCCGCTCGGTCACGTACCGGTGCGGCGGGACGCCGGTCGCGGCGCGGAACGCGCGGGCGAAACCGTACCGGTCCATCCCGGCGACCCCGGCCAGCACGTCCAGCCGCAGGTCCTCGCCGAGCCGGTCCTCGATGTGGTCGAGGACCCCGCGCAACGTCCGTCCGTCCAGGCGCGCGGGGACCACCTGCCGGGCCGCGCCGCCGGAGTAGCGCCGCACGAGGTGCAGCAGCACCGCCGTGGCGACGCTGTCGGCGAAGAGCCGGTCGGCGGCCCCGCCGCCCCCCTCCGCCGTTCTCTCCACCAGAACGGACGCCATCTGGTGGAGGAACGGGTCGGGACGGTTGGTGTGCGGGACGAACTCGATCCGTGCAGGGTCCCCGAGCGGGCCGAGAGCCTCCGGAAGGTCCGGGGCGAGGCGCAGCGCGGCGTAGGTGATGGTCGAGTCCCGGTAGAGGGTGCGGCGTGCGCGCCCGGCGGGGATGAACGTCGTCGCGCCGGGGAAGTCGGCGCTCTCCACCGGGCGCTCGCCCTCGACGGCGGCCGTGGTGTGGCCGCCGCGGCAGGCCAACGTGACGAACAGCAGGTGATCGGGCCGCCGGGTGAGGCCCTCGGTGCCGTCGGCGACCCGCCAGCGGACGTGGTCGACGCCCAGCCCGTCCCAGTCCGCCGACCGCCGCCACAGATCACGCCCACCGTACTCATGGACGACCGCCGCCCGCCTCCCCATAGCACCTCCCAAGCCCCACCCAGCCACCCAACCCACTCAAGCCGAAAGACGCGATAAAGACCCATTCCAGGCTGGCCGGACGGGTCAGGCGGTGGTGCCGTCGTCGGCGAGGAGTGTGCTGCCCGTCATGAAGTTCGACAGGTCGGACGCGCAGAACAGGGCGACGCGCGCGATGTCGTCCGGAGAACCGATCCGGCCGAGCCACAGCAGCCCGGCGCCGCGTGCCGCGCCCAGCGTCGCCTCGGTGTCGGTGACGTCGACCAGCCGGACGTCCCCTCGTCCTTCTTCACCCTGGTGCCGGGGGACGTCGTCCTCAGCGGTACACCGGCCGGATGCGGCGACTTCAGGACGCCGTCCGTCGCCCTGCGTCCCGGCGACGTGGTCGGGGTCGAGCTTCCCGGGCTCGGCCGCCAGCGCTCCACCGTTGCCGCCGGCGGCGTCTTATGACGTCGCCGACAGTTCGGCCTGGTTCTCCGCAGCCCACTCGGCGAGATGGGCCAAGGGGCCGCTCGCGAACGACGCCCCCAGGGCCGTGAGCTCGTAGACGGCGGCGTCGCGCGGTGATTCGCGCGGGGTCCTCGCGACCAGGCCGCGTGCGGTCAAGCGCCGGAGGGATTCGGTCAGCACCTTGTCGCTCGCCCCGGCGCAGCGTTCCAGGAGAACGCTGCGCCGGGTCGGCCCCATGCGCAGGGCCGAGACGACGACGGGGTCCCACGTGTGGCTGATGAGTTCGACCGCGGCTCGCACGTGGCAGTCCGACACGAAGGTCTCGCAGCCCGCTTCGTTCATCGGTCCAGCCTACGAGCGCGCTCCTACCGATCGGTAGGAGGCGGCTTCCTAGCGTCGTCGTGACACGTCACGAGACGAAGGAGATCAACGTGGAGATCGGACTGCTGGGCACCGGGAACCTCGCGGTGGCGCTCGGGAAGGCGTGGGCGGCCGCCGGGCACTCGGTCGTGGTCACGGGCCGCGCCCCGGACCGTGCGAAGATCGCCGCGGAGCGGATCGGCTCCGCCGCGACGCCGGTGGACCCGGGCCGGCTCGCGGAGCGGGCCGATGCCGTCGTGGTGGCGATCGCATGGGACGGGCTGGAGGAGGCCCTGACACTCGTCGGCGGTCCCGACGGAACGCTGTCGGGGAAGACCGTCATCGACTGCACCAACCCGATCGACTACACGACCGGGCACCTGCTTCCGGAGACGGGGTCGGCCGCCGAGCTGGTCGCCGAAGTGGCGGCCGGCGCCCGTGTGGTCAAGGCGCTGCACCTGTTCGCCGGCGCGTCGTGGCCGTTCACCGGTGAGGCGGACGCCTCGCCGGTCGTCGCGATCTGCGGCGACGACGCGGGCGCCCTGGACGAGACCGCCGTGCTGATCGGCGACCTCGGAGCGCGCACCGCCGTGCTGGGCGGGCTCGCGGCAGCCCGGCAGGCCGAGGAAGCCGCCGGATTCGTCATGCGGGTGGTCACCGCCGGTGCGAACCCGCGCCTCGCGGTCCCGGACGTGGACCCGGCCCTTCTCAGCGCGGGTGCCGCAGACCAGTGACGCCGCCATCACCGGAACACGGGCGCTGCATCGACCGGTCGCCCGGCGTTCGAGCGCTTTGATGCCGCACCGCTCGGCGTGGCGCTCGCGGCGGTCGGCCGGATCGACCCCGGCCGGCCGCCGCGGGCCCGCACTGGTTCTGCACCGCCCTGCTTGCAGGCGGGTCAGGTCAAGAAGTTCCGTCGGCTTCGTGACGCGCGGCCGCCATCCGGACGACCGGCGGGCCACGCTCGTCGCGCTCACCGGCAAGGGCACCGCGACCATGGGCGGTCTGCGGGCGAGTACGACCAGGGCGCGGCCCGGCTGTTCGACGGGATCGCGGCGTCCGACCTGGAGACGTGCTGATCAGCGGACGGGCGGGGACTCGTGTTCACTCATGGTCGAGTCGGCTCTCGATCAGCGCCTGCTGCGCGGGGTTGGCGGTGAGCTCCAGGGCCCGCCGGTCAGCGTCGCGGGCGTCGCCGGGACGGTCGAGGGCGCGGAGGAGTTCGGCTCTGGTGGCGTGGTACAGCGGGTAGCGCTCGAGGGTCGCGCGCTCGGCGTCGGAGAGGGCGTCCAGGTCGGCCAGCGCGTTGCGGGCGCCGCCGCGGGGGCCGGGATGGTGGTGCAGGGCGATGGCGCGCTGGAGCCGGTGCACCGGGGACGGCGCCATGGCCAGCAGCATGTCGTACAGCACGACGATCTGCGGCCAGTCGGTGTCGTCCCAGGTCGGCGCCTCGGCGTGGCAGGCGACGATCGCGGCCTGCAGCTGGTACGGGCCCGGACGGCGGAGCGCCGCGGCGCGTTCGAGCAGCCGGATCCCCTCGGCGATGGCGTCGCGGTCCCAGCGGGCGCGGTCCTGGTCGCGCAGCAGCACCAGGCCGCCGCTGTCGAAGCGGGCGGCGGCGCGGGCCCGGTGCAGCCGGATGAGGGCGAGCAGGCCGAGGACCTCGGGTTGCCGCGGCATCAGCCACGCGAGCTGGCCGGCGAGCCACGCGGCGTCGGCCGCGAGGTCGGGCGCGTGCGTCCGTTCGCCGGCGCCGGCCAGGTAGCCCTCGTTGAACAGCAGGTAGATGACGGTCAGGACTTCGCGCAGCCGGTCGGGCAGGTCGGCGTCGGCGGGGACGCGGTAGGGGACGCCCGCCTCGGCGATCTTGCGTTTGGCGCGGGTGATGCGCTGGGAGACCGTCGGCTCGGGGATCAGGAACGCGGCGGCGATCTGGGCGGTGGTGAGCCCGCACACGGCCCGCAGGGTGAGCGCGACCCGCGCCGCCGGAGGCAGCGCGGGATGGCAGCAGGTGAACAGCAACTTCAGCCGGTCGTCGGGCTCGGCCGGCACCGGCCACCGCAACTGCGCCAGCTTGTCGCGCTGGACGGCCCGGCGGCGCAGCACGTCGATGCCGCGGCGGCGCGCGGTGGTCAGCAGCCACGCGTCCGGATGGTCGGGGATCCCCTCGACCGGCCAGCGCCGCAGCGCCGTCTCGACCGCGTCCTGGACGACGTCCTCGGCGGCGGCGAAGTCGTCCAGCACCCGCACCAGGCACGCGGTGAGCCGGCCCGCGTGCTCGCGCACGGTGCGGGCCAGCTCGGCGTGCACCCGCGGATCGGGGTGACCGGACGTCATCAGGTGATCGGGCGGATCTCGACGATCGGGCACGCCGGCCACGAGCGGGCCACCGCCATCGCCTCGTCCAGATCGGCGACCTCGATCTCGGCGTACCCGGACACGACCTCCTTGCCCTCCACGAACGGCCCGTCGGTGACGATCGCGTCCCCGCCCGACAGCCGCATCGTGGTGGCGGTCTCGGCGCCCTTCAGGTACGCGTGGTGGGTGATCACCGCGGCGTGCTCGGCGAACCAGCGCCCCACCGCCTCGAACGCCGCCTGCCGCTCGTCCTCGCCCATCGCCTCCAGCCCGCGCGGGTACTCCTCGGTCTCGACGAACATCAGCACGTACTTCACGCGCCTCTCCTTCCCTGGTCGCGGTGGGCGATCACTCGGCCGGTGGCGGGCAGTACGGGTCGATGCCGTTGTCGTGTCATCGTCTGCTCCTTTCGTCGGGAGACGGTCTTCACCCCCAAGACGAACGGGACCTCCGCCGATCCGACATCGCCGTCCACCGATTTCCTGACGCCGCCGATCTCCCGCGTCCGGCTGGGCGCGGGCCGCTCCGGCTTCCGGGGAACCGGTGGGGGCCGGGGGCCGTCTGTTCGATCATGAACCTTCCGGACCTCCCCGAAGCCGCCGCCGATTCGCTGCCCCGTGTGCTCGTCGCGCCCGCCTGGACGCGCGCGTCCGAGGCCTCCGCACCCGTCACCGTCCCCGGCCTGACGGCCCCGGACGAGGTGACGATCCACTGGACGGACGGCGCGTACGAGGCGTGGGCCGAGGCCGACATCAAGGAGTGGGCCGGCCACTACGGTGTGAAGCCGGACTGGGACCGGATCTGGCGGCCCGGCGACTGGCGCGACAGCGGGATCGTGCTCCCTCTGGTGTTCGCGCAGGCTCCCCTGGAGGTGGCCGAGCCGCTGCTACCCGAGTGGGAGACCACCGACACGCACCGGGTCGGCAACGCGATCAAGCGGACGGTGGCGCGGTTCGGGACGCGGGTCTACCCGCAGCTGCTGCCGGGGGCCAGGGGCAACGCGCGGATCTACGGGGAGTTCCTCCTGCCGTTCCGCAGCGCCGAGGTCGCCGGGCTCATGGCGGACTGGTTCACCCGCACCAAGGCCATGCGGAAGGTCGCGGCCACGTGGCTGGAGTGGCACGGCACCGGCGCCGCACGGCTGCTGGTGCCCGCCGCGCTCGGCAAGGCGGGCCCGGCCCGGCAGGCGGCCGAGGCCGCGCTGCGGCACATCGCCGCCGTCCACGACGGGGAGACGGTGCTGGCCGCCGCCCGCGAGTACGGCGACCGGGCCGCCGCCGCGCTGGAGACGTTCCTGGCGACCGACCCCCTCGACGTCGTCCCGCCGACCGTGCCCGCGACGCCCGACTGGCTGGACGCCGCCGCGCTCCCGCCCCTCCTGCTGCGCGACCGGAGCGCCCGCCTGCCGGACGGCTCGGTCGCGCATGTGCTCACGATCCTGGCGCTGTCGCCGCCCGACAGCCCGCACGCGGGCCTGCGGGTCGTCCGCGAGACCTGCGATCCGGCGTCGCTGGCCGCGTTCTCCCGGGCGGTGTTCCAGGCGTGGCTGGCGAACGGCATGCCGGCGCGGACGAACTGGGCGTTCACCCAGCTCGGCCTGCTCGGCGACGACGACGCCGCGCGCGACCTCACCCCGCTCCTGCGCAAGTGGCCGGGGGAGGGCGGGCACGCGCGCGCCGTCCTCGGTCTGGACGTGCTCGCCGCCATCGGCACCGACACCGCACTGACCTGCCTCAACCAGATCGCGCAGCGGGTCCGGTACAAGGGGCTGAAGGCGCAGGCCCGGGAACGGATCGACCGGATCGCCGAGCAGCGCGGCCTCACCGGCGACCAGCTCGCCGACCGGCTCGTCCCCACCCTCGACCTGGACGAGGACGGCGCCCTCACCCTCGACTACGGGCCCCGCACGTTCGCGATCGTCTTCGACGAGGCGCTCAAGCCGCAGGTCACCGACCAGGCGGGCAAGCTCCGCAAGGCGCTGCCCAAGCCCGGCGCGAAGGACGATCCCGAGCTGGCGCCCGCCGCCTACCAGCGGTTCTCGCGGCTGAAGAAGGACGCCCGCACCGTGGCGTCCGACCTGGTCCACCGGCTCGAACGCGCCATGGTCGACCGGCGCCGGTGGACCGCGGAGGAGTTCACCGACCAGTTCGTCCGCCATCCGCTGACGCGGCACCTCGCCCGCCGGCTGGTCTGGCTCGCCGTCACCGAGGAGGGCGCGCGCACGTTCCGGCTCGCCGAAGACCGCACCCTCGCGGACGCCGCCGACGACGCGTTCGTCCTCCCCGGCGACGCACGGATCGGCATCGCGCACCCCCTCGACCTGGGCGACGAGGCCGCGGCCTGGGGACAGGTCTTCGCCGACTACGAGATCCTGCAGCCGTTCCCGCAGCTCGGCCGGGAGATCCACCGCCTCACCGACGCGGAGGCGAAGGGCTTCCGGCTCGAGCGGTTCGAGGGCCTGACCGTCCCGACCGGGGCGATCCTCGGCCTGACGAACCGGGGCTGGGAGCGCGGCGTCCCGCAGGACGCGGGCATCGAGGACGCCTTCCTGCGTCCCCTGCCCGGGGACCGGTACGCGCTGCTCAACCTCGACCCCGGCTTCGTCGCGGCCGACACGCACGCGTTCGACGAGCACACGCTCGTGCACGTCTTCGTGTCGGACGACCGGTACGCGTTCGGAGGCGAGGCCCGGCTCGGCGACCTCGACGAGGTCACGGCGTCCGAACTGCTGCGCGACCTGACCGTCCTGGAAGACGCCGCCAAGTCCTGAACGCCCCCGGTCTCGGGCCGCACCGTTCTGCTGAGAGGAGCCGATCGTGGAGATCGAGGAAGCCGTCCGGCGGCTGGGGCTCGCCGACGACCACCGGGATCCGCACTGGAGAACGGCGACCCAGGTGGCCGACCGGACCGTCCGGAAGGCCGACCCGGCGTGGCTCGAGGAACTGCTCACCGCGCTGCTCCAGGTGCGGGAGCCCACCTATCCGATGCGCTACTGCTTCGAGGCGGCACTGCGGCGGCTGGCGACCGCGCCGGGCGGCGCGGAGCGGGTCGGGAGCGTCCACCGGATCGTCACCGATGCCCGGACCTGGGGCGATCGGCGGCGCGAACCCGCCGAGTACGCCGCATGGACGGCGGCCGGGCAGCCCGCGGAACACCTCCTGGCGTTCCTCGCCACCGCCGACCCCGCCGATGAGTTCGCGGCGTGCCTGCTCCAGGAGGCCGCGCTGCGCGGCGACGCGCGACGGGCGGCCGGGTTCGCCGCGAGGCTGCGCGCCACCGGACATCCCCTCGGCGGCCTGCCGCTGCGGCGGACCCCGGCCGAACGCGGCCACGGGCTGCCGCAGTATCCCGGGCTGCCCGCGCCCGACCGTCCGGACCCCGGGGGGAAGCCCGTGCCCGCGCCGGGCCCGGCCGACCTCGACGTGACGGCGACGGAGGTCGAGTGGCCCGACGCCCGCCGGGCTCGCAGCGCCATCCGGGCGTGGGTCTACGCCGACGCCGACTGCACGGAGGCCGGGCTGTACGCGCTGGACCGCCCGCTGGAGCCCGCCGACTTCGGCGCGTCGCTGCTGTTGCGCCTCGACGCGCAGAGCACCGCCCCGGACGCGACGTACCGCGTGGCCACGGGCGACGTCCTGACGAAGCTCTATTACGCGGCCTCGGGCGGCAGCGCGTACAACCCCGGGCTCCGGGGCGCGTACGGACGCCTCGCGTCCTGGGAATCGCTCGCCGCGCTGGTCGGCGCGGAGGAAGCCGGAGCGGACGAACGGGAGATCGCGGCGATCGAGCACCTCGCCGACCGGTGCGCCTGGCTTTTCTACACCTCCCAGTGGCATATCCAGACCCACCCCTCGATGGACGTGGGGATCGCCGTTCTCCGCCCCGATCACCGGACGGTCGCGATCCTCGCGGCCACCGACAGCGACTGAGCCACCGCCGGCGCTGCCGGTCGCTGCTGTCGGTGTCGTCTCTCGGTGCGAAGGGGGACGTGCCGAATGGCTCCATTCAATGGAATGCCGGTGGCCGCTTTTCTGTGACCCACATCATGCTCGGGCGTCCGATCCCACCCCGACCTGGTGAAGGAGGCGGACTCGATGAGTGCTCCCCCCGACGACCCGCGCGCGAGGCTCGACGCCGGCCCGATGTCGGCGCGGCAGTGGACCGCGATCGCGGTGTGCGTGCTGCTGAACATGCTGGACGGCTTCGACGTGCTCGTCATGGCGTTCACGGCCGACGCGGTCTCCGACCACTGGGACCTGACGGGCTCCCAGCTCGGCCTGCTGCTGTCCGCGGGCCTGGCGGGCATGGCCGCGGGCTCGATCCTGCTGGCGCCGCTGGCCGACCGGATCGGCCGCCGCGCGACGATCCTGATCGGGCTGGCGCTGGCCGCCGCCGGGATGGGCCTGTCGGCGGTCAGCCAGAGCGCGGTGCAGCTCGGCCTGCTGCGGGTGCTGACGGGCGTCGGCATCGGCGCGATCCTGGCGAGCAGCAACGTCATCGCCGCCGAGTACGCCGACCGGCGCTGGCGCGGGCTGGCCGTCAGCCTCAACTCCACCGGCTACGCCGTCGGCGCGACCGCGGGCGGCGTCATCGCCGCCGCGCTGCAGAGCGACGGGAGCTGGCGCTCGGTCTTCGCGTTCGGCGCCGTCGCGACCGCCCTGCTGATCCCCGTCGTGCTGTGGCGGCTGCCCGAGTCGCTGGAGTTCCTGCTCACGCGGCGCCCGTCCGGTGCCCTGGCGCGGCTGAACGCGCTGCTGGCGGCCATGAAGCAGCCGACCGTGACCGAGCTGCCCCCGGCGGTCCGGGACGGCGGCGCCGCGCGGCCCGGCCTGCGGCGGATCCTCGCCCCCGACCTGCGCCGCAACACCCTGCTCACCTGGGCGGGCTTCTTCCTGGTGATGTTCGGCTTCTACTTCGTGACGAGCTGGACGCCGAAGCTGCTGGTCGAGTCGGGGATGTCCGCCGACCAGGGCATCACCGGCGGGGTCCTGCTCAACCTCGGCGGCATCTTCGGGTCGGCCCTGCTGGGCGTGCTCGCCGCCCGGTTCGCGCTCAAGCACGTCCTGGTCGGCTACACGCTCGCGACGGCCGTCCTGGTGGCGCTGTTCGTCCCCGCGACATCGGTGTACGGGCTGCTGCTGGCGCTGGGCGCGCTGATCGGGGTGTTCGTCAACGGCTGCGTCGCCGGCCTGTACGCGCTGACGCCCTCGGTCTACGGGCCGGAGGTCCGGGCGACCGGCGTCGGCTGGGGCATCGGCGTCGGCCGAGTCGGCGCGATCCTGTCCCCGATCGTGGCCGGGCGGCTCCTGGACGCGGGCTGGAGCGCGGGGCGGCTGTTCCTGCTCATCACCGCCGTCATGGTCCTCGGCGGCGCGACCGTCCACGCCTTCCGGGTCGACCGGGGCGCCGGGGGCCGTCGTGCCGCCGCGGCGAAGGTCGCCGACACGGCGGCGTGACGGCGGCCGGAGTCACAGCCATGCCGAGTTGTGCGTGAACCGCTTCCGGTAGGTGGTGGCGGTCAGGCCGTAGTGGGCCTTGAACCGGCGGGCGAAGTAGTTCTGGTCGGCCCAGCCGACGGCGTGGCCGATCTGGGTGATCGGCTGGTCGGTGTGCAGGAGCAGCGTGGCGGCCTTCTCGACGCGGTGCTGGGCGAGGTACGCCATGGGCGGCAGGCCGGTGGCGGACTTGAACAGCCGGATGAGGTAGCGGGGCGCCAGGTGCAGCTCCTCGGCGAGTTCGTCCAGGGTCCACCGGTGGTCGAGCCGTGATTCGAGCAGTCGCATGGCCTGCACGACGGCCGGATGGGTGGGGCCGCCGGGCGCGGAGACGTTGCCGTGGTCGGCGGCCACCGCCCGTGCGAGGTGGCTGAGGAACAGCGAGAGCCGTCCGATGATGTCGCCCCGGTGCCGGCCGACGGGCACGTCCCGGAGCCGGTCGAGCGCGTCCAGGTGAATGACGCACTCTTTGAGCGCTTGTGCGTCCAGGCGTGTGGTCAGCAGTCCGCGCCGCTGCATCGAGTTGGGGCCGGTCCACAGCAGGTAGCCGAGGAGGGGGTCCTCGCGCGTCCAGGCCAGCTCGCGCTGGAGCAGTTCGTGGCTGAAGCAGCAGTTGTACAGGTCGAGGCCGCGGCAGTCCTCGTAGCCGTGCCAGACGCCCGGCCGGAGCAGTATCACGTCTCCGACCTGGAGTTCTTTGGAGCCGGCGAGGGATTTGTGGGTGCCTTTCCCGCCGGTCACCACGGCGATCTCCACGAAGCTGTGGGTGTGGATGGGGTGGCTCCGGTCGTGGAAGTAGTGCCCCGCGTAGGCGAGCGATCCGTCGGTGAAATAGAGCAGCCCTTTGTTGCGGGCGACCGGGGGCTCGTTCATGGCGGCACCCTAACGCGTCCGGCGGGAGTGAACCGGGAGTGAACATCGTCCTAGTGCTGGTCCATTTCGGGCTATCCGGTCGCGGGGGTGCGGGCGCAGGATCCCTGCCTAGAAACGCCGCGCGGTCAACCCCGCGGCAACCGGATCGTCATTGATGGAGGAGACCCGATGGCACGGCAGATCGAGAAGGAGGTGAGTTCTCGCGCCGCGCGCCCGTCCGGGCCGTCCGTCCCGGAACGGGCCCGGCGGCACCGTCGGCCGGCCGGCCCGCGCGGGCGCGGGCGGCGGGGCGCGCCGGCCTGGTTCCTGCTCCCGGCGCTGGGCCTGTACGGGGTCGTGGTGCTGCTGCCGAGCGTGCAGGGGGCGGCGTTCGCGTTCACCGACTGGGACGGGCTCAGCCCGACCAGGGAGTTCGTCGGACTGGAGAACTTCCGCGAGCTGCTCGACGACCCGGTCGCGCGGCAGGGGGTCCGGCAGACGCTCATCATCGCGGTGGCCGTCACCGTCGTCCAGAACGCGATCGGGTTGGCGCTCGCGCTGGGCGTGCACAGCAGGATCAAGAGCCGCAACGTGCTGCGGGTGCTGCTGTTCGCCCCGGCGGTGATGACGCCGGTCGTCACGGCCGCGCTGTGGAAGTACATGCTGGCCCCCGAGGGCGCCCTGAACGGACTGATCGCCGCCGTCGGCCCGGACTCCTGGCGGCAGAACTGGCTGGGCGATCCGACGCTGGCGCTGTGCAGCGTGATCGGCGTCATCGTCTGGCAGTTCGCGGGCTACTCGATGGTGATCTTCCTTGCCGGGCTGCAGGGCATTCCCCAGGAGGTCTACGAGGCGGCGGCGGTCGACGGCGCGACCGGGTGGAAGCGCTTCCGGCACGTGGTCCTGCCGCTGCTGGCGCCCGCCATGACGATCAACCTGATGCTCTCCATCATCGGCGGGCTGAAGCTGTTCGACCAGGTCTGGGTCATGACGGGCGGAGGCCCCGGGACGTCCACGGAGACGCTCTCGACCCTCATCTACAAGAACGCTTTCCAGTTCAACGAGTACGCCTACAGCATCGCCATGGCGATCGTGCTCACCGTCTTCGTCGCGGTGATATCGGGCGGCCAGTACCGGCTGCTGCGCCGCCGGGAAGGAGCGGGCGGATGAACCGGTACGGTCCGCGGACCCTCGCCCGCGAGCTCGTGATGATCGCGGTGACGCTCGTCGTCGCGTTCCCGCTGTACGTCCTGGTCAACCTGTCCCTGCGGGACCCGCGGGACGGCACGTCCATCATCATGCCGACCACCTCGCCGACGCTGCGCAACTACGCCGACGCCTGGCGCGACGCGGGCCTGGCGGGCGCGATCGTCAACAGCGTCGTCGTCACCGTGCTGAGCGTGGCGATCATCGTCATCGTGGCGGCCATGGCCGCCTATCCGCTGGCGCGGGTCACCGCACGATGGTCGAGGTGGACGTTCGCGCTGATCATGCTCGGCCTGCTGCTGCCGTTCCAGCTGGCGCTGCTGCCGCTGTACCAGCTCATCCGGGACCTGAACCTGCTGGGGACGGTGTGGTCGCTCGTCCTGTTCTACAGCGGGCTGCAGGTGCCGTTCGCGACGTTCCTCTACCTCGGCTTCCTGCGGGTCGTGCCGCGTGAATACGAGGAGGCCGCGCTCATCGACGGCGCCCGGCCCGTCCAGGTCTTCTGGCGCGTCGTCTTCCCGCTGCTGCGGCCCGTCACGGGAACCGTGGTGATCCTGAACGCCATCTTCGTGTGGAACGACTTCCTCACACCGTTCCTGTACCTCAGCGGGAGCGATCAGCAGACCATTCCGGTCGCCGTCTTCGGGTTCATCGGCCAGTACGTCTCGCAATGGAACCTGGTTTTCGCCGGGCTGGTCATCGCGATGCTCCCGATCCTCATCGTCTATTTCCTCATGCAACGCCACATCATCAAGGGCTTCGCCGGAGGGCTGAAGGGATGACCACCGTCTTGCCGAACCCGCCACCGCACGACCGCGCCGGTACGAACGCGCACGGCCTGCGGCCCTATGGACTCACCTGCGAGCACGTGGCCACGCCGCTGGGCCTGGACGAACCATGCCCGCGCCTGTCCTGGAAGCTGCGATCGGACCGCCGGGGGGACGCGCAGACCGCCTACCGCATCACGGCGGCGCTCGTCCGCGACGACCTCGACGAGGGCCGTCCGATCTGGGACACCGGCCGCCGCGACTCGTCCGGCACCGTGCTGATCGCCTACGACGGCCCGCCGCTGCAGCCGTCCACCCGCTACCACTGGCGCGTCGAGGTGTGGGACGCCGACGGCGCACCGGCCGGACGGGCGGACTCGTGGTTCGAGACCGGGCTGCTGCGCTCCGCCGAATGGAAGGCGGAGTGGATCGGGAGCGACCCCGCGTCCCGGCCGGTCATGGAACCGCCGAGCAGCGACGACCGCACCGAACGCACCCGGCACCTCGAGCCGTGCGCGCACCTGCGGCGGTCCTTCGACCTGGGGGAGCGGCGTCCGGTGCGGGCCCGCGTCTACGCCTCCGCGCGCGGCGTGTACGAGCTGCGGCTGAACGGCGGAAAGGTCGGCGACGCCGAGCTCGCTCCCGGCTGGACCGAGTACCACCGGCGCGTGCTGTACCAGACCTACGACGTCACCGACCTGCTGGCCGAGGGCGAGAACGTGCTGGGCGTCGTGCTCGCCGACGGCTGGTGGAGCGGGTACATCGGGTTCGACTCCCGGCACCAGGCCCAGCATTACGGGCGGGCCCCGCAGGCGATCGTCCAGCTGCTGCTGGACTACGCGGACGGCTCGCGCCGCTGGATCGTGTCCGACGGGACCTGGCGGGAGCGACCGGGCGCGGTCAAGTACGCCGACCTGCTGATGGGGGAGTACGTCGACGCCCGCGACGACCTCCCCGGCTGGGACGCCCCCGGCTACGACGACGCCGGCTGGAATCCCGTGGCGGTGCTCGACCGCTCGACCGCGGTCCTGCGAGCCCTCCCGGACCACCCGGTGCGGGTGACCGAGGACGTCCGGCCGCGGACGATCGTGCGGCGGCCCGACGGGCGCGCCATCGTCGACTTCGGGCAGAACATGGTCGGCCGCGTGCGGCTCACGATCCGGGGCGCGAACGCCGGTGACCGCGTCCGGCTGCGGCACGCCGAGATGCTCGACGACGACGGGGAGCCGTACCTCGAGAACCTGCGCACGGCCGAGGCCGCCGACGTCTACATCGCCGCCGGGAAGCCGGTCGAGGTGTTCGAGCCGCGCTTCACCTTCCACGGATTCCGCTACGCCGAGATCACCGGCCACCCCGGTGACCTGCGGCCCGAGGACGTCACGGGCCGGGTCCTGCACAGCGACCTGCCCTGGACCGGAGACTTCTCCTGCTCGGACGAGACGGTGAACCGCCTGCACTCCAACATTCGCTGGGGCCAGCGCGGCAACTTCGTCTCCATCCCCACCGACTGCCCGCAGCGTGACGAGCGGCTCGGCTGGCTCGCCGACGCCCAGGTGTTCCTGCCCACGGCCTGCCGCAACGCCGACGTCGCCGCGTTCTTCGCCCGCTGGATGCGCGACGTCGTCGACGGCCAGGACGACGACGGCGCCTTCCCCGACGTGGCCCCCAAGCTGTGCATCGACCGCGAGGGCGCCCCGGCGTGGGGCGACGGCGGCGTCATCATCCCGTGGCACCTCTACCGCGTCTACGGCGACCGCCGCGTCCTGGAACGCTCGTACGCCGCGATGGCCGCCTGGGTCGACCACGTCCACCGGCACAACCCCGGCCTGGTGTGGCGGAACCGGGTCGGCAACCACTACGGCGACTGGCTCCAGGTGGACGCCGACACCCCGCGCGACCTGCTGGCCACCGCCTACTTCGCCCGCAGCGCCCAGCTCGTCGCCCGAGCGGCCGGCGTGCTCGGCGAGCACCGCGACGCCGAACGGTACCGGGCCCTGCACGCCGACGTCCGGACGGCTTTCGTGGACGCCTTCGTGGACACGTCCGAGTCGGAAGGGGCAGGACGGGTCCGGGGCGGGACCCAGACCGGCTACCTGCTGGCGCTCGCCTTCGAGCTGCTGCCCGACCGGCTGGTGCCCGCCGCCGTCGGGCATCTCGCCGCCGACATCGAGGCCCGCGGCCGGCACCTCACCACCGGGTTCGTCGGCGTGGCGCTGCTGTGCCCCGTCCTCGCCGAGCACGGCCGCGCCGACCTCGCCTACGCGCTGCTGCACCAGGACACCTATCCGTCCTGGGGCTACTCCATCCGGCACGGTGCCACCACGATCTGGGAGCGCTGGGACGGCTGGACCGAGGAACACGGGTTCCAGTCGCCCGCCATGAACTCCTTCAACCACTACAGCCTGGGCTCGGTCGGCGACTGGCTCTACGGCGGCGTGGCCGGCATCGACCAGAGCCCCGATTCGGTCGCCTACGAGCATCTGCTGCTGCGGCCCGCCGTCGGCGGCCGGCTCACCTGGGCCCGCGCCGAGCAGGAGACGCCCCGGGGCAGGGTCGTCTCGGCCTGGTCCCTGCTCCCCGCGGACCACCTGGGCGGACCCGCCGGGCTTCGGCTCGACGTGACCGTCCCGCCCGGTGCACGGGCCACCCTGCACATCCCCACGGACGACCCGCGCGGCGTCCGCGAGGACGGCGAAGAGCTCGCGAACCGCCCGGGCGTCGAGGCGGTCGACGCCCGTCCGGACGGCGTCGCCGTCGCCCTGGCCTCCGGCCGCTACACCTTCACCGCCGCCGCCCCGCCCCGGCGATAGCCGGCGACTCCACCCACCCCGAGGAGAAGAACGACGATGCGATCACACCACCGGTTCACGGCCGCCGCCCTGGCCGCGGCCACCGCGCTCGCCGCCGGGTGCAGCAGCGGCACCAACGCCTCCGGCGGCGCGGACACCCTGCGCGTCGCCGCGGTGGCCACCGACCGCGCCGGCATGGAGGCCGTCCTGAAGGCGTTCAAGGCGGACCACCCCGACGTCGAGATCACCACCTCCTACTCCGACACCGACCAGTACCAGGGCACCCTGCGCACGCAGCTGTCCTCGGGCACGGCGCCCGACGTCTTCTTCGCTTGGCCCGGCAACGGCAACCCCGGCGCCATCGAGGTGCTGGCCCCGACCGGCTACCTCGCCGACCTGTCCGGACGTCCCTGGACGTCCAAGGTCCCGGACGGCATCGAGCCCGTGACCCAGGTCGGCGGCAAGACCTACATCGTCCCGCTGACGTTCGTCGGCATCGGAGGCCTCTACAACAAGAAGGCCATGGAGGAGGTCGGAGCCGAACCCCCGAAGACCTGGAGCGAACTCCTGGAGTTCTGCGACACCGCCAAGGCCAAGGGCAAGGTCGCCTTCGCGCTCGGCAACCAGACCGACTGGGTCACCCAGCTCGTCGACTACGCGCTGGTCGCCACCACCGTCTACGCCGACGCCCCGGACTTCGCACAGAAGATGAAGGCCGGCTCGGCGGCGTTCGCGGGCTCCGGGTGGAAGACCGCCATGGACAAGTACCTGGAGATGAACGAGCGCGGGTGCTTCTCCAAGGACCCGCTCGGCACCTCCTTCGAGACGTCGGTGTCGCAGCTCGCCGACGGTGACGCCGTCGCCGCGGTCCAGGTGACCTCGACCCTCAACCAGGCGAAGTCCGAGGCCCCGCAGGGCACCGAGTTCGGCCTGTTCGCCGTCCCCGCCACCGACGACGCCGAGCGGACCCGCATGCCCGGCGCCGCGGGCGGCGCCTTCGCGATGAACGCCAAGGCCGCGAACCCGGACCTGGCCACCGAGTTCATCGACTTCCTCGCCACCCCGAAGGCCATGAACCTGTACGCGGGCGCCACCGGCAACCTGCCGAGCTTCCCCAACGACGAGTTCGAGCTCGATCCCACCCTGCAGCCGCTGGTCGACTTCCAGAAGGCGAACAAGACGGTCCCGTTCATGGACCAGCTCTGGCCCAACCCGAAGGTCCAGCAGGCCCACTTCACCGGCGTCCAGAACATGTTCGCCGGTGACGCCGACCCGACCGCCGTCCTGAAGCAGATGGACGAGGCGTACAAGGAGAAGTAGGCGCGCGACGCCGCGAGCCGCCGTGCGGATGGCGCGACCACCGCACGGCGGCACCCGGCCGCGGCACGAAGCGGCGACCGCCCGTCCCATGCGCGCGACGACGGCCGCGGGGTCGTCGAAGTTGCCGGGCAGTGCGGGAGGCGAAATGACAACGGTTGTCGTTATCGCTAACATCCGCGTGTGACCTCCTCCTCTGCCCGTTCCGCCGGGGCGGCGTCCGTCCGGACGGGGCGGCGCATGCACGTTCCGATCGGCAGCGCGCTGCTCGCCGTCGCGGTGCTCGCGCTGCTGGTCGTCTCGGCGAGCGTCGGCACCGTCGACGTCCCGCCCGGCGACGCGGCCCGCCTGATCATCGGCCACCTGGTCCCCGGGATGCCCTGGATGCACGACGGAAGCCTGGACCCGCTCCAGGACCAGGCCGTCTGGCGGTTCCGGCTGCCGCGGGCGCTCCTGGCCGCCACGGCCGGCGCCGGGCTCGCGCTGGCGGGCGCGATCATGCAGGCGGTCGTGCGCAACCCGCTCGCCGAGCCGTACATCCTCGGCGTCTCCTCGGCGGCCGGGATGGGCGCGGTCCTGGTGATCGTGCTCGGCTCGGCGGCCGTGGCGGGGCTCACCGTGCACACCGCCGCCTTCACGGCGGCCGTGGCCGCGAGCGTCCTCGTCGCGGTGCTCGCGCAGAAGCGCGGAACGCTCGCGCCCACCCGGATGATCCTCACCGGGGTGGCGCTCGGGTCCCTGTTCAGCGCCGTCACCAGCTACCTGACGATCACGACCGACGCCCAGAACGTCTACAGCGTCCTGTTCTTCCTGCTCGGGAGCGTGTCCGCGGCGACCATGGGGAGCCTGGCCGCGCCCGCGGCGGCCCTGGCCGTCGCGGCGGTCGTGGTCGCCGTCAACGCGCGCGGGATGAACGCCCTGATGTCGGGCGAGGAATCGGCCACCGCGCTCGGCGTCCGGGTCGTGCGCCTCCGGCTCGTCCTGCTCGTCACCGCGTCGCTGCTGACCGGCGCGGTGGTGTCCGTGGCGGGCGGGATCGGGTTCGTCGGCCTGGTCGTCCCGCACGTCGCGCGCATCCTCGTCGGCGGGGATCATCGCCGGCTGCTGCCGATCGCGGTGCTGGGCGGGGCGGCCTTCCTTCTGCTCGCCGATCTCCTCGCCCGCACCGTCGCGGCGCCGACGGAGGTCCCGATCGGGATCGTCACCGCCCTCGTCGGCGCGCCGTTCTTCCTCTGGCTGATGCGCCGCGACGGTGCCGCACAGGCGGGCCTCGACCGATGACCGTGGAGTTCGACGGCGTCGGCGTGCGGCTCGGCGGCACCGAGGTCGTCCGTGACGTCTCCTTCACGGTGCCGCGCGGAAGCGTCGTCGGTCTGCTCGGCGCGAACGGCAGCGGCAAGTCCACGCTGCTGCGCACCCTGTACGGGGCCGTCCGGCCGCATGCGGGCGAGGTCCGCATCGACGGGGTGCCGGTGCGGAGACTGCGGCCGCGGGAGCGCGCCCGCAAGGTCGCCGTCGTGCTCCAGGACACGGCGGCCGACGCGGACATGACCGCGCTGGAGGCGGTCCTCCTCGGCCGGACGCCGCACGGCCGGGGCTTCGGCGCGGACCGCGCCGAAGACCTGCGCGCCGCGCACGGCGCGCTGGAGCGCGTCGGCGCCGCCGAGGTCGCCGGCCGGCCGCTGGCGGCGCTGTCCGGCGGGTTCCGGCAGCGGGTCTCGCTCGCCCGCGCGATCGCGCAGGACGGCGAGGTGCTCGTCCTCGACGAGCCGACCAACCACCTCGACATCGAGCACCAGCTCGAACTGATGCATCTGGTCGCCGACCTCGGCCGCACGACGGTCGCCGTGCTGCACGACCTGAACCTGGCCGCCGCGCACTGCGACACGGTCGCCGTGCTCCACCGCGGCGGCCTCGCCGCGGCGGGACCGCCCCGCGACGTCCTCACCGCCGCAGTCGTCCGCGAGGTCTTCGCGGTCGACGCGATCACCCTGACCCGCCCGGACACCGGCGCGCCCGTCCTGGCCTTCGACCGGGCCGCCCACCGAACCGAGAACGATCCGGCACCACACACGGAGCGAACACCATGCGACGCCGATTCCCCGCCCTCACCGCCGTCCTCGCCGGAGCCGTCCTCCTCTCCGGATGCGGCACCGGCGTCACCGCCTCGGACGGCGCCACCGCCGCGGACGCGCTGACGATCGAGAACTGCGGCCGCCAGGTGACCGTCGACGGCGCCCCCTCCAAGGTCGTCGGCCTGCACCCCTCGCAGACGGAGATGCTGCTGCGCCTCGGCCTCCGCGAGCGCCTCGCCGGCCAGGCGCAGACCGCGAACCAGCCGCTGCCCGACGACGTCGCCCCGCTCGCCGCCGACGTCCCCGTGCTCGGCGAGGCCGAGCCGCCGAACAGGGAGAAGCTCCTCGAGGCGCGCCCCGACTTCGTCTTCTCCCCGACCACCTACGAGTTCACCGCCGAACAGGGCTTCGCGACCATCGAGCAGCTCACCGGCGCGGGCGCGAGCGTGTACGTCGCGACGGGCGGATGCGCGGACCGGCGCATGACCGGGTCCGTCGAGGACGTCTTCACCGACCTGAAGAACCTCGGCGAGATCTTCGGCGTCCAGGACGCCGCCGGCAAGATGATCACGTCGGGACGGGCCGACCTGAAGACCGTCGCGGACGCGGTCGCCGCCGTGCGGCCGCGCACCGTCGCGCAGCTCTACGTCGAGGGCGACGCGCTCTCGGCGATCGGCGCGGGCGTGGAGTACGACATCATCCGCCGGGCCGGCGGGAAGAACGTGTTCGGCCCGGACGACGAGGCGTTCGCGGACTTCTTCGTCGCGCAGATCTCGCCCGAGGAGGTCGCCGCCCGCGAGCCGGAGGCGATCGTGTTCGGCGTCGCCGACGAGGAGCACGAGCGCACGACCCGCGCGTACCTCGCCCGCACCTTCCCCGACGTGCCCGCGGTCCGCGACGGCCGGCTCATCGCCGTCCCCTCGCCCGACCTGCTGCCCGGGACGCTCGGCAACGTCAAGGCCGTGCGGCGGATCGCCACCGCCCTCTACCCCGAGGCCCTCTCCGAGTGATCCACCGCACGCTCCTGCGGATGGCCGCGCGGTCGGCCGGCGGGATCGCGGGGCTCGCCGGCCTGTCGCTGGCCGTGACCGTGCTCTTCGCGGCCCAGGCGTTCGCGGTCGCGCTGATCCTCGCCGCGCTGATCCGCGGCGACGCCGAGGCGGCCCTGCGCGGCCTCCTCGGCGTCGCGGGCATCGCGGCGGCGCGCGCCGCCGCCGTCTGGTGGCGCGAGGTGCTGGCCGCCGAGGTCGGCGGCGCCGCCAAGGCGCGGCTCCGCGACGACCTCGTCGCGCGCGTCACCCGGCTCGGCCCGGCCTGGACGGGACGGGCGCGCACCGGCCGGGTGATCGCGACCGTCGTCGACGGGGTCGAGGGCGTCGAGGCCTACGTCTCCCGGTACCTGCCGCAGCTCGCGGTCGCCGCCGTCGCCCCGCCCGCGCTCGTCGCCGCCGTGGCCGCGGTGCACGCGCCGTCGGCGGCCGTGCTGGCCGTCGCGGTCGCCGCCGCGCTCGTCCTGCCGCGCCTGTGGGACGCCCGCCTGCTGGACTCGGGACGCCGCCGCTGGGGCCGGTTCGAGCGGCTCGCCGCCGACTACCTCGAGCTGACCCAGGCGATCCCGCTGCTGCGGATCACCGGCGCCGGCGGCCGCACCGCGGCGCACCTGCGCGAACGGTCGCGGGCGCTCACCGCCGAGACGATGGCGCAGCTGCGGTTCTCGCTCGCCGAGTCCGGGGTGAGCACCTTCGCCGCGCACGCGGGCATCGCCGGCGCGGTGCTCACCGCGCTCGCGGCCGTCTCCGCCGGTGACCTGCCGGCCGAGCGCGCCCTGCTCGTCCTCCTGCTCGCCCGGGAGTGCTTCCGCCCGGTCGCCGAGCTCAGCGGCGCCTGGCACGCCGGGTACCAGGGTCTCGCCGCGGTCGACGGGCTCGAGGAGCTCCGCACGGCCCGCCCCGCGGTCGTCCCGGGAACCGATCCCGTCCCGGCCGGGCCCGGCCCGGAGATCGAGTTCCGCGGGGTGCGCTTCGGTTACCCGGCGATGTCCGGCGGCCCGCGCCGCCCGGCCCTGGACGGGCTGTCGTTCCGCGCGCGGGGCGGCGCGACCACGGCGATCGTCGGGCCGTCCGGGTCGGGCAAGAGCACCATCGCCGGGCTGCTGGAACGGCGGCACGACCCCGACGACGGCGACGTCCGTATCGGCGGGCGGCCGCTCGCCGCGCTGACGCCCGCCGCGCTCGCGGCGAGCGTCCAGCTCGTCGCGCAGGACCCGTTCCTGTTCTCCGGCACCGTCCGCGCGAACATCGCCCTCGCGCGACCGGACGCCTCGGACGGGCAGGTCCGCGCGGCGGCCCGCGCGGCCGACGCCGACGCGTTCATCACCCGGCTGCCCGGCGGCTACGACACCGTCCTCGACGAGCACGGCGCGAACCTTTCCGGCGGGCAGCGGCAGCGGATCGCGATCGCCCGGGCCCTGCTCGCCGAACCGGCCGTGCTCGTCCTGGACGAGGCGACGTCGGCGCTCGACGCCGGCACCGAGCGCCGCGTGCTCCGCGGGATCCGCGCCCACGCCGCCGGCGCGACCCGCATCGTGATCGCGCACCGCGCGTCCGTCGTGGACGAGGCGGACGCGGTCGTCCGGATCGACGCCGGCGCGGCCGCCGGGCCCCTCGACCGGGAGCCGGTGCCGTGACCGCGGTGATGCGGCTGCTGCCGATCATCGCCGAGCGGCGCGGCGCGTTCCTGGGCACCGTGCTGGCGAGCCTCGGCGCGCAGCTCGCGGTGCTCGGGCTCGCCCTGCTCCTGGCCCACCTGACGGGCACGGTGTCCGCCGCGGCGGGGGAGGGGCCGCTGGGGGAACCGGCGCTCTGGGCCGCCGGCCTGACCGGGCTGGCCCTGACGGCGGCGGTGTGCACGTGGCTGGAGGCGCACTGCTCCCACGACCTGGCGTACTCGCTCATCGGCATGCTGCGGGGCCGGGTGTTCGACGCGCTGCGCCGCAGCGTCCCCGACCGCGCCGACGCCCGCCGCAGCGGCGACCTCGGCGCCGTCGCGATGGCCGACGCCGAGTCCCTCGAATGGCTCTACGCGCACACCATCGCCCAGACGCTCACGGCGGGCGCCGTCCTCACCGTGACCACCGCCGTCTCGCTGCTGGTGAACCCGGCGCTGCTGCTGGTCTGGGTGCCGCTCCTCGCGGCGGCGGTGGCGATCCCGTGGACGATGTCGGGGATCTCCGCCCGCCAGGCGCGGCGGCTGTCCGACCATCGCGCGGCCCTGCGCGCCGACCTCGTCGAAACCGTGCAGGGGCTGCGGGAACTCGCCGCCGCCGACGCCGTGGACCGCCGCCGCGCGCACCTGGCGGACGTCGCGCGCGCCGTCCGCGGCGCCGAGCGGGCCGCGGCGTCGCGCGTCGGCGCCGAGCGGGCGCTCGGCGACCTGACGCTGTCCGCCACGGCGATCGGCGCCCTCGGCGTCGCCGCCGCGGGCGTCGGCGCGCTGCCCGCGTCGGCCGTCCCGCTCGCGTTCACCGTCGCGGTCGCCGCGCTCGGCCCGGCCGCGCAGCTCACCGACCTGCTCCGCAACGCCGGAGCGCTGCGGGAGGCGGCCCGGCGGATCCTCGCCGTGCTCGACCGTCCGCTGACCGCCCCGGAACCGGACGTCCCGAGCCGGGCCGGCCTCGACCCGTCCGAAGGGCTGCGCTTCGCGGACGTCACGTTCCGCTACGCGCCGGGGGAGCCGCCCGTGCTCGACGGCTTCGACATGCACGTCGCGCCGGGCGAGACCGTCGCGCTCATGGGCCCGTCGGGTTCGGGCAAGAGCACGTCGGCCCGCCTGGCGCTGCGCCTGTGGGACCCCGACGCCGGATCGGTGCGGGTCGGCGGGATCGACCTGCGCGACCTGCCCGACGCCCGCCTCCGCGCGCTCGTCGGCGCGGTGCCGCAGGACGCGCGGCTCGTCAGCGGCACGCTCGCCGACAACATCCGCCTCGCCGCGCCGGACGCGTCCGACGACGCGGTACGCCGCGCCGCCGCCGACGCGGGCCTGCTGGGACCCGCCGCCGGGCTGCCGGACGGCCTGGCCACCGTGGTCGGCGACGGCGGCGCGGGAATCTCGGGCGGGCAGCGGGCCCGGGTGAGCATCGCCCGCGCGCTCCTCACCGACCCCCGCGTCCTGGTCCTCGACGAGCCGACGGCCTCGCTCGACCCCGACGCCGAGGCCGCGTTCGGCGAGCTGCTCGCCCGGCCGAGCCGCCGGGCGACCCTCGTCATCACGCACCGTCCGGGCACCGCGGCGTTCTGCGATCGGATCGTGGAACTCGATCCGGACGCGCCCGCCGCACGTGCACGGTGACCGCAACGCGAGAAGGAGAACGGATGCGATCGTCCCGAATTCCGCAGACGGGCGAGGTCTTCGACGCCGCCGCCCGGGATCACGGCGCGGCCGCGTCGCTGCTGTGGGACCCGCTCGGCGAGGCCTACGTGGAGCGTGTCCGTCCGGCCCCGGGCGAGCGGGTGCTGGACGCCTGCTGCGGGGCGGGCGCCTCGGCGATCGCGGCGGGCCGCGCGGTCGGCGCCGCCGGCCGGGTGGACGCCGTGGACCTGGCGGAGGGCCTGGTCGAGCTGGGGCGGCGGCGCGCCGCGGCCGAGCGGCTGGAGCAGGTGCGGTTCCAGGTCGCCGACGTCGTCGAGTGGTCCGCGCCGCGACCGTACGACCTGGTCCTGTGCGGCTACGGCATCTTCTTCCTGCCGGACATGGACGCCTCGGCCCGGCGGCTGGCCGGCCTGCTGCGTCCGGGCGGCCGGTTCTCCGTCGCCACCTGGGCCGAGGGCGCGCTGGAGGAGTTCGGCGCGGCCCTGTTCCGCAGCCTGGGCGCCGGGCGTCCGGGCGGGGCGGCCGGACAGGACGAACGGGAGGAGCCGCCCGCGCGTGGCGCCAGTCTCCGGATCAACACCGAGGAGACGCTGGGGGAGTGGGCCGAGGGCCTCGGCCTGCGGGACGTGAGCGTGCACCGGATCGACCGGCGGGTGCCGCTCACCCGCGACAACGCCTGGGACCTGGTGCTCGGCAGCGGCTTCCGCGCGACGGTGCTCGACCTCGACGAGCAGGCCGTCGGCCGGGTGCGCGACCGCTTCCTCGAGACCCTGGACGCCGAGAACATCGGCGCGCTCGACGCCTCCTCCCTCGTCGCAGTCGGAACCGTGTGACGCCTTGAGCGGCGGCCCCTTCGACCGCCGGCTCGACGGGTGCGGGCGGTCTCACCTGCGGTGAGGCCGCCCGCACCCGTGAGGGCGCCGTGCGCTGGGAGCCGACGCCCGAACAGTGTGCGCGCCCGCCGCCGTCCGCCCGGATTCGCGGTTCATCCCGCACCCACTTGTTAACGCCGTACGCATAGCATTAGGCTCACCTAAGTTCCACGCAACGATAATCGTTGCCAATCCCGGATCCGGCTCGGCGGACGTGCGTGCCGCGCACTCCGCCGTCGTCGGTTCGGGCGTACGCGACGTGCCCAACGGCACGGCTGGAAGGAGTCCGGTGATGCCGGCGACGGTCTCGACCAAGGCCCCCGACCGGGGCGCCGATCCCGCTGTTGCGTCCGCACCGGAGCAGGACACCGGGCCCGATCCGGGACGGGCGCTGCGGATCGTGGCGGAGCCGGTCCGGGGCCGGTTGACGGCCGCGATCGCGCTGGCGGGGGCGGCGGCCGTCGTCGGGGTGGCCGGATTCGCGTTGATCGCGCTGGCGTTGCAGGAGCTGTTGCGGCCGGAGCCGGACGGACGCACGGTGTTCTGGCTGCTCGGCGGCGCGCTGGCGGGGCTGCTGGGACGGTTCGGGCTCCGAGCGTGGTCGTTCCGCGTCTCCCACCTGGCGTCGTTCGCCCTGGAAGTCGAGCTGCGCGCCCGGCTGGCCGAGCAACTGGCGCGGATTCCGCTCGGCGAGGCGCAGCGGCTCGGTTCGGGACGGGCGAAGAAGGTGATGCACGACGACGTGCGCGCGCTGCACGCCGCCGTCGCCGACTCGGTGCCGCTGATCGGCTTCACCGTGGCGCAGCCGGTCGCCGCGCTGGTCGTGCTGGGCCTGCTGGACTGGCGGCTGCTGCTCGCCGTGCTCGCCCTCGTCCCGATCGTGATGGTCGGGATGCGGCTGGCGATGCGCGACTACGCCGAGACGCGCCGGGCCTTCGACGACGCCAACGAGGCGATCAACGCGGCCGTGGTGGAGTTCGTGCAGGGCATGCCCGTGGTGCGGACCTTCGACGACGGAACGTCGTCGTTCCGCCGCTTCGCCGCCCGGGTGCACGACTTCACCCGGGCCACCGCCGCCTGGCAGGACGAGAGCCGGGGCGCGATGATCTACTCGCGGGCGCTGATGGCCCCGCTCCCGGCGCTGGTGATCATCCTGGCCGTGGGCGTGTGGCTGACCGCCGCCGGCTCGATGTCGCCGGCGACGCTGGTGGCGGCCCTGCTCGTCGGCACGCTGCCGATCGAGGCGGTCGTCCCGCTGATGTGGCTGACCAACCACCTCAACGAGTCCAAGGCCGGGGCCGCGCGGATCGCCGGCGTCCTGGCGATGCCGCCGCTGCCCGAGCCCGCGCGTCCGGAACGCCCGGCGGACGGCTCCGTCCGGTTCCGCGGCGTCCGGTTCGCCTACGTGCCGGACGCGCGGCCGGCGCTGGACGGCGTCGACCTCGACATCCCGGCCGGGACGGTGTGCGCGCTGGTCGGCCCGTCCGGCTCGGGGAAGTCGACCGTCGCGCGGCTGATCCCCCGATTCTGGGACGTCGACGAGGGCGAGGTCCTGGTCGGCGGGGTCGACGTCCGGCGGATCCCCTCGGACGTCCTGCTGCGCCACGTGTCGATCGTCTTCCAGGACCCGTTCCTGGTCGCCGACACCGTCGCCGCAAACATCCGGCTCGCCCGTCCCGAGGCGGACGACGCCGAGGTCGAGGCGGCCGCACGGGCCGCGCAGGCCCACGACTTCATCGTCTCCGAACTGCCGGACGGCTACGAGACGGCGGTCGGGGAGCGCGGCGCCCGGCTGTCGGGCGGGCAGCGGCAGCGGATCACGATCGCCCGCGCCATGCTCGCCGAGGCGCCGATCGTCGTCCTGGACGAGGCGACGGCGTTCGCCGACCCGGAGAACGAGGCGGCCATCCAGGACGCCGTCGCCGAACTCACCCGCGGGCGCACGGTGGTGGTGATCGCGCACCGGCTGTCGACCGTGGTGGACGCCGACCAGATCGTCGTCCTGGACTCCGGCCGCGTCGCCGAACGCGGTGCCCACGAGGACCTGCTCGCCGCGGACGGCCGGTACGCCCGCCTGTGGGAGCACCACCAGCGCGCCCGGACCTGGGGCCTGGGCTCGACGAACGACTCGGAGGACGCGGCGGTGACGCGATGAGAAGGATCCTGCGCCTGATGCTGCTCGCCGCCGGCGGCCACCGGCGGGAGTACGTGCGGTGCCTGCAGTCGTCGCTTGCCGCCTCGCTCGTGCAGGCGGCGGCGTACGCGACGCTGATCCCGCTGCTGTACGAGCTGACCTGCCCGGACGTCGACGCGGGAGCCGCGTGGACCTGGTTCGGCGTGTTCACCGCCTGCTACGTCCTCGAGACCGTGCTGCGCCTCCACGAGCTGCGCTTCCAGTACTCCAAGTGGGCCGACGTGCTCGCCGAGGCGCGCCTCCGGCTCGGGGACAGGCTGCGCACCATGCCCCAGCGGGAACTGGAACGCCGCGCCGCGGGCGACCTCACCACCGTCGTGGGCGGCAACGTCGCCAACGCCACCATGGGCATCTCCACGCTCGGGCTGCTGTTCACGCAGCTGATCACGGTTCCGGCCGTCCTCGGCGTGGTCATCGTCGCGGTGGACCCGCGCCTCGGGCTGGTGCTGGCCGTCTCGGTCCCCTTCGCGGTGTTCTTCGTCCGGCGGCTGCAACGGGCCTCGGGCGCCGGCGTCCGGGAGGTCGACGCCGCCGATGCCGCGGCGGCCGACCGGATCGTCGAGTACGTCCAGGGCCTTCCGGTGCTCAAGGCCACCGGCCAGGCCGGCCGGCGGTCCCGGCGGCTGGCCGACGCGCTGACCGCGCAGGGCGCGGCGATGACCGCCACGCAGAACCGGACGACCTGGCCCGGCCTGCTCGCGTCCAGCGTGGTGCAGCTGTGCCTGGTCGCCGTGGTGGCGGTGGGCGCGGGCCTGGTCCTGGACGCGCGGCTGACGCCCGCCCTGCTGCTGGCGGTCGTCGCGGGCGCGGTCCGGTTCGCCGAGCCGCTCGCCACCGCCTCGTCCATGACGCAGGTCTTCGAGATCACCGACGCGGCGCTCGAGCGCGTCGGCGAGGTGCTCGACACCGAGCCCCTGCCGGTCGGCGACCCCGACGCCCGGATCGAGCGCTTCGACCTGTCCTTCGACGACGTCGCCTTCGGGTACGGCGGCGCCTCCGTGCTGCGCGGCGTGTCGTTCACCGCCCCCGAGCGCAGCCTCACCGCGCTCGTCGGGCCGTCCGGATCGGGCAAGACCACGATCACCCGGCTGCTCACCCGGTACGCCGACCCCGACTCCGGCGCCGTCCGGATCGGCGGCCACGACCTGCGCGCACTCGACCCCGCCGAGATCTACCGGCACGTCTCGGTCGTCTTCCAGGACGTCTACCTGTTCGACGACACCGTCCGCGCCAACATCGCGATGGGCCGCCCGGACGCCACCGACGAGGAGATCGAGGCGGCGGCCCGCGCGGCCAACGTCCACGAGTTCGTCGCCCGCCTCCCCGACGGCTACGACACCGGGGTCGGCGAGATCGGCGGGGCGCTGTCGGGCGGGGAGCGCCAGCGCATCTCCATCGCCCGCGCGATCCTCAAGGACGCCCCGATCGTCCTGCTGGACGAACCCACCGCCGCCCTCGACACCGAGAGCGAGGTCGCCGTCCAGAACGCCATCGACGCGCTCGTCGCCGACAAGACCGTCCTGGTCATAGCCCACCGCCTGACGACGGTCGCCGGAGCCGACCAGATCCTCGTCCTCGACGACGGCGCGATCTCCGAGCGCGGGACGCACGCGGAGCTGCTCGCCGCCGGCGGCCGCTACGCCGCGATGTGGGCCGCGCAGACCCGTGCGCGCCACTGGCGCGTGCCGTCCTCCGCCTCGTGAACGACGGGCCATCGGTAGGGTCGCAAGGGAGGAACAGCCCCGGCAGCGAAGGACCCGCCATCGCCACCCGCTCACCCCGCCGCCGCGTCGACGAGCAGCGGATCGTCGCACGCGCCCTGCGGCTGGCCCGCGAGGACGGCCTGCAGGCGGTGACGATGCGGCGCCTGGCCGAGGAAC
Source organism: Spirillospora sp. NPDC052242 (assembly GCF_040679555.1). NCBI lineage: Bacteria > Bacillati > Actinomycetota > Actinomycetes > Streptosporangiales > Thermomonosporaceae > Spirillospora > Spirillospora sp. NPDC052242. Next base: position 24,911 of record NZ_JBFAUZ010000043.1, on the reverse strand, counting down.
TCGGCACCGCCCCGATGACCCTGTACCGGCACATCCCCGACCGGCAGGCCCTGCTGGTGGCCATGCTCGACGAGGTCGCCCGCGGCATCGCGTTCCCGCCGCCCGCGGACGACCCCCGCGCCGAGATCACCGGCGTGCTCACCGCGATCCACGACGCCCTGCGCCGCGACGCCTGGGCCATCGGCCCGCTCGTCACCGAGAAGCTCGCAGGTCCCTCGATCGTCCCCGCCCTGGAGAGGACGTTCGCCGCCCTGCGTCGCGCCGGCCTCGCCCCGCGCGACAGCCGCGCCGCGTTCGCCCTGCTGTGGCACTACACCGTCGGGGAACTCCTCGACACCCACATGGACGATTCCGACGACAGCTTCGCCCGCCGGATGGTCCGCGACACCGACCCCGACGCCCACCCCGCGCTGGCCGCCATCGTGGCGAGCGTCCCCTCCGGGCCGCCGGACGACTGGTTCCCCGAGAACCTCCAGCGCGTGCTCGACGGCCTCCTCCCGCCGCCCGCCGGGCGCACGGCGGTCTGAACCGCGGATCGCTCCGGCGGGTCAGCGGGCGTCGGCGGTGAGCAGGGTCAGGATCTGGACGGAGCGGTCGCCGCGGTGCGGGTCGCGGCCGTGCCAGCAGCGGTAGTTGTCGAGCAGGAGGATGTCGCCCCGCTCCAGCCGCACGCGGGGCAGCGACGGCTCCGTCTCCCGCACCCGCCGGTCGAAGCGCGCGAGCATGGCGCGGACGTGCTCCTCGTCGGGGTCGCGGTGGAGCGGGACGGCGCCGTCGGTGCGCCGGACGATGCGCCGGCCGGTGCGGGTGTACTCGACGTGCCGGGCGACGCGCGGCGTGGCGGGCATGCCCCTGATGCCGGTCCACGCGCCGTACAGGTCGACGTCGGCTCCGGTGAGGAACTCCCACAGTTCGGGGTCGTCCGCGGCGCACTCGTCGACGAAGCGGTACGCGTCGGCGATGAAGGACGCGCCGCCCGCGTCGGCGGGCCGGACGCATTGGATCAGCACGTGGTCCTCGTCGGGGTGGCGCCGGCGCTCGGCGGCTCCGCCGGTGTCGACGACGATGTCGAAGCCGTCGGCGTGCAGGTGGACGGTCCCGCCGTCCGTGCCGCCGCGGCGGCGATGGGGGAACAGGCGGCGCAGCCGGTGACCGAGCACGAGCGCGGCGGCGACGGACAGATCCCCGGGATCGGTGCCGAAACCGGTGAGGACGACCGCGCCGTCGCGCTCCAGCGGGCCGCGCGCCTCGGCGGCGCGGTCCGCCGGGAGGCGGGCGGGGAGGATGCCGAGCGTGGCGGTGGGCATGGCGTCCTAACGGTTGGAGAAGTGGCGGGTGCCCGGGACCAGCGCGGCCAGCGCGGGCGCCAGGAAGCAGACGGCGGCGCAGGCGGCCAGCACCGGCCGGGGGCCGAAGGCGTCCATCGCGGGGGCGATGAGGACGAGCCCGAGCGGGGCCAGGCCGTAGGACAGCAGGAAGTCCAGCGACGAGACGCGGGCGAGCTTGTCCGGTTCGACCTCGCGCTGCGTGGCGGTGAACCACGGCACGTTGAACAGTTCGATGCCGATACCGGTCAGCACGTACGCGACGATGATCACCGACGGGTGGACCGGCAGCAGCAGGGCGAGCGGCGCGACGCCGTAGACCGCGAGCCCGGCCAGCGCGCTCCAGCCCTGGGGCCGGGGCCGCCACCGGGCGATGACGAGGGCGCCGATCAGCGCGCCCACGATGTAGGCCGTCGCGGCGCCCGCGAGCACCGCCTCGCCGCCGTACCGGTCGCGGCTGACCAGCGGCAGCGCCACCCCGGTCGCCGAGTAGCCGGTGGCGATGACGGCCGTCAGCGCCCCGAGCCCGGCCAGGAACCACGGGTGCCGGCGCGCCTCGGCGACGCCCTCGGCGAACTCCGCCGCGAATCCCCGGCGGTCCCGGCGGGCGCCGGGCGCGGCCCGTCCGCCCGGGGGCGCCAGCGCGGCCACCAGCCACAGCAGCCCGATGCCGACCAGCAGGCCGCGGGCGTCCAGGACCACGGCGAGGACGGCCGTCGCGGCGGGCGCGACGAGCGTGGTGACCCGCACCGCGAGGGTCATCGCGGCGTTGGCCCGCTGCCTTCGGGCGGCGTCGACGACCTCGGCGGTCAGCGCCTGGAACGCCGGACGGCACGCGCCCTGCCCGGCGCCCGACAGGGCCGCGGCGACGGCCATGAGCGCCACCGAGCGGCCCAGCCCCAGCGCGATCACCGGTGTGGCGACCGCGGACACGAGCCCGGCCCACAGGACCGTCTCGCGCCGCGACCGCCGGTCGGCGATCACCCCGCTGACCGGCACCGCCGCCAGGAACCCGACGGTCCGGGCCGCGAGCACGACGCCCAGCGCCGCGGGCGAGAGGGAGCGTTCCAGCACCGCCAGCCCGAGGACGAACGGCAGCGCCCAGGTGGCCAGCCCGGACGCGGTGTTGCCGGACCACAGCCGCAGGAACGCGACGTCCCGCAGCACCGGCCCGCCGCGCTCGTTAGCGCGGTGGGAGGCCGCGGGCGCCGTCGGCATCTCTGCCCCTCCTCGTCCGGCGGCGCCCGCAGAGAGCGCCCGACATTGGCGATGATTATGGTTATTGTTACCACAACGCCGTGCTCGCGGCGTCCTCCGCGCTCCGAGCCGGCTCGCGCCGGTCCCGGCTCGATGCGCAACGTGCTCAGCGGCGGCGATCGAGGGCCTATGGCAGCAAGCCGGACGTCAACGCGGCGCGGTGCCGCTCGACCCAGGCCCGGGCCGCCCGCACCTCGTCCACGACCCCGGCCTCACGGAGACGGACCATCGCGGGGTCGCCGGCGGCGGCAGCGGCCGCGATGCCCCGCTCGCAGCGGTCCTGCCACCACAAGATCGCATCGACCAGCGCGCCGCGGTCGACCGGCCCGTAGGCGTCGCAGACCAGCCGCATGCGCCGAGCCGCCTCCGCGACGTCGGTGATCCCGGGGCCCAGCCGCACGTACTGCCAGCACACGTGCGCGACGTCGTGGACACGCCGTCCGGGGGCGGCCAGGTCCCAGTCGATGAAGGCGACCGGGCGCAGCCCCGCACCCCGATCCCGGTACACGGTGTTCTTCGGGGACAGGTCGTTGTGGCAGACCACCTCTTCGCCGCCTGCCAGTGCCGTTCCGGCCGTCAGGTCGTGGAACTCCCGGACGAGTTCGGCGACCCGCGCCAGGCTCTCGTCACCGTCGACGCCGGGAGGCTGAACCGGCTCCCACGCCACATGACCGTCGACGAAGCCCAGCACCTCCCGCCCTTGCCCATCGATCCCCAGGAACCGCGGCGCCCCGTCCCACCCGGCCCGCTCCAGCAGCCCCAGGAGCCGATGGACGAACTCTGCACGGGCGGCGGGCCGCCGGCGCACCGTGTCACCCACACGGAAGGCGGCGTTCACGAACCCACCGGGCAGCGACGACTCGGACATGCGGCCATCCTGCCTGCTCGTCACCGCCTATTCGCCCTCGGGTACCGCCCGATGTTCTGCGGCGATCTACAATGTAAAGCCCGTCACCGGCGCAGCGAGATGTGGACGTCGCCGGCGTCCGGGCGGGCCGCGTCGAGCAACGCGCTGGGGATGCGGAACACCCGGCCCGGTGCCGCGGGCCAGGGCAGGCGCCGTTCGGCGATGGTGCGGCCGTTCTGGACGATCGTGACCCGGGGGAACGGCACGTACTCGTCCGTCCAGGCCAGCAGGCGCCCGCGGGCCGGGCCGCGATCGCCGGGACGGTACGTGGCGGGGGAGACCCACCGCAGCGGCGCGTCGGCGACGATCGGCACGCCGTCGCCCGGACGGGTGCGGCCGGCGAGGTGGTCGAGGACGGTGCGGGCCACGTGCGCGCCGTCGAGGGCCGCGATGTCCGCGGTGTCCACGGGGTGCAGCACGTTGCCCGCCGCGAAGACCCCCGGACGGCTGGTGCGCAGCGCATCGTCGACCGCCGGGCCGAGGGTGCCGGGGGAGAGCGCGAGTCCGGCGGAACGGGCCAGCTCGTTGTCGGGGATCCAGTCCCCGGTGAACACGACCGTGTCGCAGGGAACGTTCCACCGCCGGCCGCTGCCGACGTCCTCGATCTGCACGGCCTCGACGCGGCCCTTGCCGATGATCCGGGTGACGCGGGTACGGGTGCGCAGCGGCACGCGCAGCCCGGCGCGGCCCGCGAGGGGGAGCATCGCGTACGCCTCGCCGCGGGGGCGTTCCGTGGTCATCAGGACGGTCCGGCAGCCGGCCTCGCGGAGCGTCAGCACCGCCGACCAGCTGACGAGCTCGCTGCCGACGATGACGGCGCGGCGGCCCGGCCTGCGGTGGTGCAGGTGGACGAGGTTCTGCAGGTGGCCCGTGGTGTAGACGCCGTCCGGGCGGTCGCCGGGGATCAGCCGCGCGGTCCTGGGCCGTTCGCGGGCGCCCGTCGCCAGCACCACGGCGTCCGCGCGGACCTCGAACAGGCCGTCCGGCGCGGTGACCTCCAGGCCGCCGTCGGGGGACCAGCCGGTCACCATCGCGCCGGTGCGGATCTCGGCCCCCGCGCGTTCGGCTCCGCGGACCATGCGCCGCGCATACGCGGGGCCGGTCAGGACCCGGTGCAGGTCGCGGACGCCGAAGCCGGTGTGGCCGCAGTGCCGCGGGATGCCGCCGGCCTCCTGCTCGCGTTCCAGCACGAGGGTCCCGCCGGGGACGGCCTGGGCGAGTTCCCGGGCCGCCCGCAGCCCGGCGGGGCCGCCGCCGACGATGGCCACCGTGGGCGACAGCCGGGTGCGTGTCGTGCTCATCGTTCGCCTTCCTCGTCGGCGGTGCGCGCCCGCTCCAGCATCCCGGTGACGCTCGCGCCGCAGTAGAAGCCCTGGCAGCGCCCGTTCATGGCGCGGGTACGGCGGCGCAGGCCGTCCATGTCGCGCGGCGGGATCGTGCTCGCGAGCGCGTCCCGGATCTCGCCGCGGGTGACGCGTTCGCAGAAGCACACGACGGTGCCGTACGCGGGGTCGGCGGCGATGCGCTCGGCGTCGGCGTACGGGCGCGGGAACGCCTCGCCGATGTTGGGCATGCGCGGGGGGTCGGGGAGGTCGGTGCGTGCGCGCAGTTCCAGGCCCGCCTCGCCCAGCAGGTCCAGCAGGTGCTCGGCCACGGCCATGCCGGCCGTCAGGCCGGTGGACCGGATGCCGCCGGCGACCGCGTAGCGCTGCGCGGCGTCGACCTCGATGGTGTAGTCGGAGACGTCGCTGGCGGCCCGCAGTCCCGCGTACGTCGCGGTGACCTCCTCCTGGAGCAGGGACGGCATGATCCGCCGCCCGTGTCCGAGCAGGAACGCGTAGCCGTCCTCGGTCGTCGAGGTGTCGGTGCGGTCGGTCATGTCCTCGGCGGTGGGGCCGAGCATGACGTTGCCGTAGATCGTCGGGCTGATCAGGACGCCCTTGCCGAGCTTGGACGGCACGGGGAGCACGATCCTGTCCACCAGCGGGCGGGCCTGCTTGTCGTACACGAGCAGTTCGCCGCGCCGGGGGTGCAGGTGGAACCGGTCGTACCCGAACATGGCGTCGAGCACGTCGCCGCCGAGCCCGGCCGCGTTGACCACCCACCGTGTGCGCACGTCGCCGCGGTCGGTGTGCAGGACGGTCGCGTCCGGCCCGGGGGTGATGGACTCGACGCGGTGCGAGCGCAGCAGGCGGGCGCCGCGCCGGACCGCTTCGGTGGCCAGCGCGAGCGTGGTGGTCCAGGTGCAGATGATGGACTCGCCCGGGACCGTCAGGCCGCCGAGGGCGCCGGGGCCGAGCGAGGGGACCTGCCGGTACACCTCGTCCGGCCCGACGATCCCGGCCTCGGTGTAGCCGTTCTTCTCGGCCTTCTCCTTCAGGCCCGGCAGCGCGGCGAGCTGCTCGTCGTCCCAGGCCACCAGCAGCGCGCCGGTCGGCTCGTACGGGATGCCGGTGCGGTCGGCGTAGTCCTTGAGCAGGCGGTACCCCTCGGCGACGAGGCGCGCCTCCAGGGTGCCGGGGGTCGCGTCGAAACCCGTGTGCAGGATCGCCGTGTTGGCCTTGCTGGTGCCGTCGCCGACGTCGGCGCGGGCCTCCAGCAGGACGACGTCGAGCCGGTGGGCCGACAGCGCTCGCGCGATGGCCGAGCCCACGACCCCGGCTCCGATCACCGCGACGTCGGCGGTCGGTGCGGTCTGTGCTGTGGTCACTGCTTCTCCTTGCCGATCGCGGAGTTCTCGACGGCGGCCGTCCACCGGGCCCGGAACGCGGCCGCCTCGTCGGCGCCGATGCGCGGGGTGTAGCCGGTGGACGGCGTCCAGTCGACGATCGCGTCGGCCGTCGGCAGCGCCGGGTCCATGGCGCTGCGGGCGAACGCGACGGCGCCGAGCGCGGTCGCGTGTTCGGACGGGTACACCTCGACGCGGGCCTGCAGCAGGTCGGCGACGGCCTGCATCAGGACCCGGCTGCGGGTGAGACCGCCGTCGACGCGCAGCGTCGACAGCGCGGCCCCGGTGTCGCGGGCGGTGCAGTCGGCCAGCTCGGCGACCTGGGCGGCGATGCCGTCCAGCACCGCCTTGACCAGGTGGCCGGACGTGGTGGACAGCGTCATGCCGGTGAACGCGGCGGTGGCCTCCGGCGCCCACCACGGCGCCGACAGCCCGGCCAGCGCGGGCACGCACAGCACCCCGCCGGCGTCGGGCGCGGCGACCCGGTCGAGTTCCGGCGCGCCGTCCACCAGCCCGAGGTCCTGGAGCCAGCGCACCGCCGAGGCGGCGGTGGGGACCTGCCCGTCCAGGCAGTACGACGTCTCGCCGCGCACCCGCCAGGCCACCGAGGAGGCCAGTCCCGAGCCGGACCGCACCGGCTCGGTGCCCATGTTGGCCAGCAGGAACGCGCCGGTGCCGAAGGTGCACTTGGCCGAGCCCGGGGTCAGGCAGCGCTGGGCGAGCAGCGCCGCCTGCTGGTCCACGACGAGGCCGCCGACCGCGGCGGGCGCACCGAACGCGGTGGTCTCGCCGACGATCTCGTCGCAGGCCGCGATCCGCGGCAGTGCCTCGTCCGCCAGCCCGAACACCTCCAGCAGGTCCGAGCTCCACGCGCCGGTGTCCAGCTCGGTGATCAGCGACCGGGACGCCGTCGCCGCGTCGGTGACGAACTCGCCGGTGAGCCGATGCAGCAGCCAGGTGTCGGACGTGGTGACGACGCCGTCGCCGGTGAGGCGGTCCCGGATCCAGCGCATCTTCGGCGCGGAGAAGTACGGATCCAGCACCAGGCCGGTGCGGTGGCGCACCACTTCGGCCCATCCCTCGCGTTCGGCGCAGATCTGCGCGGACCGCCGGTCCTGCCACACGATCGCGGGGGTGAGCGGTTCACCGGACGCGGGATCCCAGGCGAGGACAGTCTCGCCCTGGTTGGCGAGCGTCACGCAGTCGACCGGCGCTCCCGCCTCCCGCACCGCGCGCCGTCCGGACTCCAGGACCGAGTCCAGGAGCTCGCGGGGATCCTGCTCGACCCCGCCGCCGGGCAGGTAGCGGGGCCGGACGGGCAGCTCCGCCACGCTGAGCACCCGGTCGGAGCCGTCGACCACCATCGCCTTGGTGCCGGACGTCCCCTGGTCGATGGCCAGGACGGTCGTCATGGCCGCTCCGCCGAGGCCGGGCCGGGCCGCGCCGGCGCGTCGTCGTCCAGGACCTTGTCGATGTCGTGGAGGTCCGGCATGGTGAGCCCCTTGGTGCCGTACCGGATCAGCAGGTACGCCAAGTAGACCGCACCGATCGCGGACATCACCGCGACGTACCGCCACGGCTCGGCGAAGGACGCGTCACGGAAGATCAGCAGTTCGTAGACCAGCCAGACGACGGCCAGCACCAGCACCGGGACCTCCCAGCGGCCGAGCCGGAAGCCGCGGGACGGCGGCAGGCTGCGGCGCTTGGCGATGTAGAGCGCCGTCGTCGCCGCGTAGATGATCGCCGGCAGCAGGGTCGCCGCGGAGAACAGCGAGAACAGCGCCTGGGTGGAGCGGGCGAACGTGGCGAGCAGGATCTGCGCGATCACGAACACCAGTACGGCGGCGTTCATCGGCGTACCGGTCGTGCCGTTGATGCGGCGCAGCAGCTGCCAGCCGGGGAAGCGCTTGTCCCGCGACATCGCCCAGACCAGCCGGGTGCCGCTGAGCAGGATCACCAGGCCGCAGGAGAAGATCGAGATCACCACGAGGACCAGCAGGCCCTTGCCGACGTACGAGCCGAGCACCCGCGCGATCACGTCGGCGACCGGGGTGTCGGACTTCGCCAGCGCCGCGGGGTCCTCGGCGAGCGCCGTCACCGCGATCAGGAACAGCATGCCGAGGACGCCGAGGCCGACCACGGCGCGGGCCATCGCCCTGGGCACCACGCGCGCCGGGTCCTTGGTCTCCTCGGCCAGGTTCGCCGCGGACTCGAAACCGACGATGGTGAACGCGCCGAGCAGGAAGCCCAGCGCCCACGGGCCCACCGACGTCGCCCCGCCCAGGGAGAAGTAGCCCTCGGCCGGGACGTCGCCGCGGCTGAACAGCGTCCCGAAGTCCAGCTGGCCGGTGGCGGCGCCGACGGCGAACAGCAGCACGGTCAGCCCCACCATGCCGATCAGCTGGATGGTGACCGCGACGGTGTTGACCCGCTGCGTCGCCCGGGTCGAGAGGGCGACCAGGATCGCCTGCAGGAGCACGACCACGCCGGTGATCACCCAGGCGTTCTGGTTGGTGCCCTCGTACTGGAACAGGACCGGCAGGATCGTCGCGGCGATCGTGTAGTCGACGGCGACGACCACCACCGCGAGGAACATGAAGGAGACCCAGCCCATGATCCAGCCCAGCACCGGGTTGGCCAGCCGCGACGTCCACTGGTAGGCGTAGCCGCTGACCGGGATGCGGGCGGCGAGCGAACCGAAGATCAGGGCGACGCACAGCTGGCCGACGACCACCACCGGCCACGTCCAGATGCCCATCGGGCCGGACGACTGCAGCACCGAGCCGTACGCGGTGAAGATGCCGGTCGCGATCGACACGAACCCGAACGCCACCGCGAACGAGGCGTACCAGCCCAGTTCCCGCTTGACCTCCTGCTGGTACCCGAATTCTGAGAGGCCCTCGCCGGACGGTCTCCCGCCGGCGGCCGGTCCCCCCGCCGCGCTGCGCGGCGACGTGGAAGAATCGGACATCGGTCGTCTCCTTGCGTGTTCTGTGAGGGGGTTGGCGATCGGGCCGGGCGACGTGGCAGCGTCGCCCGGCCGTCCTGTGTCAGTCGGTCACCGTGACGAGGCCGCCGGATCCCTCCAGGGCCTCGCGCAGTGCCGGGGACGGAGCCTCGTCGGTGATCAGCCCGTCGATCTCGTCCAGCCCGCACACCCGGTGCGCCGCGACGCGGCCGAGCTTGCGGGAATCGGCGAGGACGTACGAGCGCACCGTGTTCGCGATCATGATGCGGCGGCTCGCGACCTCGTCCAGGTGGTAGTCGGTCAACCCCGCGGCCGGGTCCACGCCGCCGGAGCCGAGGAAGGCGACGTCGGCGTTCAGGTCGGCGAAGAACCGCATGGCGGGCTCGCCCGCGCAGGCGAGGTCGCCCGCCCGCAGCCGGCCCCCCGACACCAGCACCTCGACGCCCGGCCTGCCCGCGAGTTCCGCGGCCGCGAGCAGGGAGCAGGTCGCGACGATGCCGTGGTGGTCCTGGGGCAGCGCCCGCGCCACCTCCAGCGCGGTGGTCCCCACATCGATGATCACGGTCTGCCCCGGCCGCACCAGCGCGGCGGCGGCGCGGCCGATGGCCGCCTTGGCCTCGCGGTCCGAGCTCGACCGCTCGGCGAACGGCGCCTCCTCGCCGGAGCCGCCGACGACGCTGGTCGCGCCGCCGTGCACCCGCACCAGCGAGCCGCGCCGCTCCAGAACGAGCAGATCACGGCGGACCGTCTCGGCGGACACCCCGAGCAGCCCGGCGAGCTCCTCGGTCCTGACCACGGAGCGGTCGCGGAGCGCGTCGCGGATGCGGCGGTGCCGCTCAGCCGCGAGCACGACGGCTGACCGTTTTTGTGGAAGATTGACCGAACATGTGGGAAAGTCTGGAGAAGCTTTCGGCTCCCGTCAAGAGGCGTGCAGGTCAAATGCCTAAAATCTTCAGCCGAAACGAGAACCGGCCCCGGAACCGAGGGGTTCCGGGGCCGGGCGGTGGCGGCCGCGTTCCACGATGACGTAGTGGACGTGCCCGCCGCTCATGGCATGAGGCTGAACCGGCGCCGGGCCGGGCGGTACCGACTATCGGACGGCGACGGCCGGGCCCTACGCCGCTCCGCCCGGGGCGGCGTCTGCGCTCGTCGCCAGTGTTCCGTGGACGACCTCGCCGTCGGCGATGACCGTGCGAACGTGCAGGCCGTCCGTGAGGACGACGAGGTCGGCGTCCTTGCCGGGTTCGATGCTCCCGGTGCGGTCTCCCAGCCCGAGCATGCGCGCCGGTGTGGTGGCGGCGGCGACGGCGGCCCGGGTGATCGGGATCCCGACGCAGCGCACGGCGTGCCGCAGGGCGCGGTCCATCGTGAGAGTGCTGCCCGCGTTGGTGACGCCGTCGAGCAGCGTGACCTTGCCGTCGCGGGCGAGGACGGGCAGCGGGCCCAGGTCGAACCGCCCGTCGCTCACCCCGGCCGCCGGGGTGGCATCGGTGACCAGCGCGATGCGCTCGGCGCCCGCCGCGGCGAACGCGAGGCGCGTGGTCGCGCTGTGCAAGTGGACGCCGTCGTTGATGAGCTCGCATGTGACGTTGTCGTGGGTGAGCGCGGCGACCGCCGGACCCGGTTCTCGATGGTGGAACGGCCGCATCGCGTTGAACAGGTGGGTGGCCATGCCGGCGCCGGCATCGAACGCCCGGTGCGCCTCGTCGTAGCTCGCGTCGGTGTGCCCCACCGCCACGACCGCGCCCGAGGCGACGACTTCGCGGACGAGGTCCATCCCGCCGTCCAGCTCGGGGGCGAGGGTGACGGTGCGGACGGCGCCGTCGCCGCTGGCGAGCAGGTGCCGCAACGCGCCGACGTCCGGTGCGAGGACGTAGTCGCGGTGATGGGCGCCGCGGTGGTTCGGGTTGAGGAACGGCCCTTCGAGGTGGATACCGGCGATCGACCGGTGCAGCGGGTCGGACGACCGCATGAGGGCGGCCACGGTGCGGGCCGCGGCCGCCATCTCCTCGACCGGTGAGGTGACGAGGCTGGCCAGCGTGCGCGTGGTTCCGTGGCGGCGGTGGAACGCGATCGCCCGCAGGATCTCCGCTGGATCCTCCGTGGTGACCTGAGCGCCGTCGCCGCCGTGCATGTGCAGGTCCACGAACCCGGGCAGGACGTAGTCCGAGCCGAGATCATGGACCGCGGCGTCGGCCGACGGGGGATCTCCGGCTCCCACGGCCGAGATCCGGTTGCCGTCCAGGGCGACCCATCCAGGGTCCAGCACCCGGTCGGGGGTCACTACGCGGGCGTTGGCGAGGATCATGACCATCAGACTCCCTAGGTGGGCGTGTACATCCTCGGGGTGGTCGGCCCATATTATTTTCGCGAGGAGAAAAAAATCTAGATGGGACGTGGACATGTGGCTGCGACCGGTGTGCCGGGTGCCGGTGACGACGGCGGGTCGGCGGCGGGACGCGTCCTGACGCTGTTGCATCGGCGCGGCCCGCTGACCCGCGCGGCGGTCACGGCCGAACTCGGCCTGGCCGCGAGCGCGGTGGGCACCGCCCTGGGCGACCTGACGGCACTGGAACTGGTCCGCATCGGCGAACCGCGGCGCGCCGCCCCCGGCGCCCCGACCGGACGCGGCAGGCCGTCTCCCGTCGTCGAGGTGAATCCCGACGGCCCCGTGGCCGTCGCCGTCCAGCTGAACGCGGACCGGGTCACGGTGGGCCTGGTCGGTCTGGACCGCAGGGTCGGCCACGTCAGCAAGCACCCTCTGGACGGCTCCGAGACGGAACCGGCCTCCCTCATACCGGCACTGGCGGACGCCGTCTCCGCTGCGGCCCGCCGGACCGAGCGCCGATGCGTCGGGGTGTGCGTCGCGATGCCGGGCTTCATCAGGGAATCCGACGGCTTCGTCCGGTCCGCCTTGCACCTGGGCTGGAACGAAGTGCCCCTCGGGCAGGAACTGGGCGGCATGTCGCCGAACGGTGTCCCCGTCGCCGTGGGGCGGGCCGCCACGCTGGCCGCCCTCGCCGAGTTCCGTTACGGGGCCGGACGCGGCGCCGCGAGCATGCTGGGGCTGAGCAGCGAGCGTGTCGGCGTCGGCGGCGGGTTCATCGACGCGGGCGTACCGCTCACCGGGGACGGCCACGCCCTGGAAGCCGGCCACATCATCGTCGAGCCGGGCGGCCTGCGATGCCCGTGCGGTGCGCGCGGCTGCCTGGAGATGTACGCCGATTCGCGCGCGCTGCTGCGTGCCGCCGGTCGTCCCCGCCGACGCGGCGATGAGGAGACCGTCACCACGATTTTCGATGACGCCGCGGTCGGCGACCACGCCGCACAGGAGGCGGTCCGCCTCACCGCCGGCCACCTGGTCACGGGCTTGACCAGCCTCGTCAACACGCTGGCCCCGGAGCGCGTGGTGCTCATGGGCTTTCTGGCCGCCCTGTACCGCGCCTCCGAGGACTTCGTGCGCGATGGGCTGACGTCGTCCTCCGCCGTCGTTCGCGCCGGCCGCGTCGAGATCGTCACAGGTGACCTCCGGCATGCCGCTCTCGTCGGCGCGGCCGAACGAGCCTTCGCCCCGCTGCTGAGGCGACCGCGTGCCATCCTGCGCGGCGAGCCGTCATGAGGCCGACTGCCGTCGCGTCTTCGTGGCGGGCGCCGGGGCGGGGACGTTGGGGAAGTGCTCGTCGGGCAGCGGGTCTCCCACACCCAGGCCGAGCGGGTCGGTGACGGGGTGCGCGGGCCCGGCCGCGAGCGTCAGGTCGGCGTCCACGTAGATGACGACGTGGGCGATGCGCGGGTCGTCGGTGAAGTTGGGTGTGGCGCTGTGCGCGAGCCGGGAGTTGTGGAAGGTGCAGTCGCCCGCCCGCAGGGGGACGGTGACGCGCCGCTCCCAGGCCAGCTCGGGCGCGACGGCGAACATGTCGGCGTGGTCGGACAGGTCCTGCGGCCGGAGCCCGTCCAGGTGCTGGGAACCGGGGATGAACGTCATGCAGCCACGCTCGACCGGCACGTCCACCAGCGCCACCCAGGCCGAGAGCGCGTGGCGGGAGCCGGCGTGGGGCCAGTACGGCTGGTCCTGGTGGAACTCGGTGGCGGCTCCGTTGTGCGGGTCCTTGATCAGGAGCTGGTCGTGCCACAACCGCAGCGGAATTCCCGCGAGCCGGGTCGCGATGGCCGCCAGGTCCGGGTGCAGGGTGAGCTCGCGCAGCGTGGCGTCCCGGCGCCAGAGCTGGAGCAGCTGGGTGAAGATCATCCCGTCGTGGTTGTCGCGGACCTTGTGCCGCACCGCCAGCGCGGCGTCGGCGAACCGGGCGGCGTCGGCCCGGGACAGCACTCCGGGCAGGTGGACGAAACCATCACGACGGTAGGCGGAAACGACGTCCTCGGAGAGGTTCTCCGGTGTCGTACGGGGACGCGCGGTGCCGGCGGTCATGCTCATCTTCCTCGCCTTGGTGGGGATTCTCTTGCGAGAAGAATCGCGATCGGACCGCCGGCCCGGCTAGCACACAAGCCCGGCACGTATAGCACAATCTTGACGACCGCCTCGCGAAGGGAGCCACGGTGCATCGCGTACGGCGAGCGGAGGTCTTCCCGCCGGGCGGGCCGCACATCATCGCCGAGCGGTACGAGCTGCGCAGCGAGACCTCCGCCCACAGCCATGACTTCATCGAGCTGGCCGTGGTGACCGGCGGAACCGCGACGCACCTCTCGGCCGCCGGTGAGCGGGAGCTGGGCCGCGGCTCGGTGGCGATGCTGCGGCCGGGGGACTGGCACGGCTACCGGGACTGCCGCCGGTTGATCGTCCACAACCTGTACGTCGGCCCGGAGGTCTTCCAGCGCGAGCTGGCCTGGCTGCGCGCCGACCCGCGGCTCGGGCCGGCGCTGCACGGCGCCGGCCACCCGCTCCGGCTCGACCCCGCCATGCTGAGCGTCGTCGAGACGGGTCTGGCGGTCATCTGCGACCGGCCTCCGCCGCAGACCGCTCATGCCGTCCGGGTGGGAATGCTGCTCTGCCTGCTGGGCGGCATGGCGGAGTCCCTTCCCGCCGCCCCGGTGAGGCAGGCCCATCCGGCGGTGCTGGCCGCAGCCCGGCTTCTGGAGGACGACGTCCAGCACGCCTGGAACCTGGACGAACTGGCGGCCGCGGTGAACGTGTCGCCGCCCCACCTGGCCCGCCTGTTCACCGCGCAACTGGGCGTTCCGCCCATGAGCTTCCTGGGCAGGCTGCGCGCCGAACGCGCCGCGGCCCTGCTCATCGAGACCGACCTGCCCGTCGCGGCGGTCGGGAGGCAGGTGGGCTGGCACGACCCCAACTACGCCAGCCGCCGTTTCCGGCAGTTCTTCGCCCTCAGCCCGGCGACCTACCGCACCCGCTTCCGCCCCGGCGAGCGTTGACCCTCGGGTGCGGTGCCGGGGCGCATGTCGCGGTGGACGAGGTCGAACCCTGGTCAACGGCCGTTCCCTCGGCCGCGAACCGGCCGGCGAACGCCACCGGTTCCGGTCGAGGCGGTCGACGTCCTGATCGTCTCGCCGTGGTGTTCGGAGCGCTGGACGGCGATGAACGGCTCGGCGCGCAGGCCGAAGACGATCTGGCGGTAGCAGGAGGCGGGCCGTCGGTGGCCGGTGATGTCTTCGCCGACCGCTTCTTCACCACCTGAACCACCGCGGTCCCGGAGCCGGGCCGACGGCCGTGCTACGGCCCGTCGTGGAGCCCGGCCGCCGAACGGACGAGCGAGGCGACCGCTAGGGAGCGGCTGCTCGGCGGCCACGCGATCACCGTGGTGACCTCCGGCGCGTCGACGACGGGCACCGCGACGTGCTCGGGCCACTGCCAGGCCCGGCTGGAGGCGGGGATGACGAGCAGCGTCCTGCCGAGCGCCACGAGCTGGGCGAGTTGCGACTGCGTGCGCACCTCCGGCCCGGGCCCGTCCGGGTAGGTTCCGTCGAGCCGGGGCCACCGGGCGATCGGCAGGTCCGGGACGTCCTGGACGTCCGCCAGCGTGAGCCGTTCGCGCGACGCGAGCGGATGCGCGGCGGGGAGGATCGCGACCTGGCCTTCGACGTAGAGGTCCTCGGTGTCGAACCCGGCGAGGTCGTCGTACGGGCGGTGCATGAGCGCCACGTCGGCGCGCCCGTCGCGGAGCAGTTTCGCCTGCTCGCCGACCTCGCAGAGGAGGACCTCGACCGGTGCCGCGCCGGCGTCGCCCGCGACCGCGTCGAGGAGCCTCCGCAGCAGTTCGTGGGACGCCCCCGCCTTCGTCGCGAGCACCAGCGGCCGGTCCGGGTCCGCGGCCCGCCGCGTCCGGCGCGCGGCGGCGCCGACCGCGTCGAGGACCGCTCTGGCCTCGCGGAGCAGCACCTCGCCGGCGTCGGTGAGCGTCGCCCCCCGGCGGTTCCGGTCGAGGAGCCGGACGCCGAGCCGCTGCTCCATCCCGCGGATCGCGCGGGACAGCGGCGGCTGCGCGATCCCGAGCCGGTCGGCGGCGCGTCCGAAGTGCAGTTCCTCCGCGACGGCGACGAAGTAGCGGAGCTCGCGGGTCTCGAGATCGTGCACGGACGGAGCCTACCCGCCCGATACCCGGCGAGTATCACAGCCCACTGAATCGATCTTGGACGGCGCCCCCGCGGACCGCCGAGGATGGCTCCCGTGAACGACACGAAAATCGCGCTGGTCACCGGCGCGAACAAGGGAATCGGCTTCGCCATCGCACACGGACTCGGAAAGATCGGCTTCACGGTGGCGGTGGGCGCCCGCGACGACGCCCGGCGCGAGGAGGCCGTCGAGCGGCTGCGCGCCGACGGCGTCGACGCGTTCGGGGTCGCACTGGACGTCACGTCCGACGACAGCGCGGCCGCGGCGGCGGCGACCATCGAGCGGACGGCCGGGCGGCTCGACGCGCTCGTCAACAACGCGGGCATCGGCGGCCGGACCGACGGCGGCGCGCAGGACCCGACGACGCTCGACCTCGACGTCGTCCGCACCGTCCTCGACACCAACGTGTTCGGGGTTGTCCGGGTGACGAACGCGATGCTCCCGCTACTGGCCCGCTCCGGCTCGCCGCGCATCGTCAACATGTCGAGCAACATGGGCTCGCTGACGCTGCGGACCGGTCCGATCATGGCCGCGTACGCGCCGTCGAAGTCGATGCTCAACAGCATCACGGCCCAGTACGCCCGCCGGCTCGCCGACACGGACATCATCGTGAACGCCGCCTGCCCCGGCTACGTGGCGACCGACTTCACCGGCTTCAACGCGCCGCGGACGCCCGAGCAGGGCGCGGCGATCGCGATCCGCCTCGCGACCCTCCCGGACGACGGTCCGCGCGGCGGCTTCTTCGACGACGAGGGCGCCGTCCCCTGGTGACCGCGTTCGTGCGGCCGGCGAGCGTTCAGGCTCGTCCGGCCGCGCGGACGTCGGCCCGGCCCGTGTGCAGGTAGCGCGCACGGCCCTCGCCGTCATCGCCCGGGAACGCGACGGGCCCGTGGCCGGGTTCGGCGGGCAGCAGGGAGTCGCCCCGCAGGCCGAGCAGTTCCGTCCGGTACGGCCCCCAGGCCGTCCCCCAGCCGATGCCGGGCAGGTCGACCTGCGGCTCGCGCATGGCCCGCAGCCCCTCGTCGGCCAGGTGCGCCCGGGCGAAGGCCAGCAGGTCGCGCGGGGTCATGGCGAGCATCGACCCGGCGGGCGCGTTCGAGCGCGCCATCGCCCAGACTGGGGCGGGCCGCCCGCCGAGGTGCCCCACCGCCGCGCGATGCAGGATCGCCTCGTACGGATCGTTCGAGGCGTGGGTCATGTGCAGGGGCGTGAACAGGTGGTCCCGCATGCACCGGTCGAACGGCTCGCCCCGCACCTCGAACCCGGCCGTGTGGGACAGCAGCTGCCGGACGGTCGCGTCCCGGAAGCCGGGAAGGTACGTCGCCACCGGCGCGTCGAGTTCGACCAGCCCCTCCGCGACGTGCTGCATCACCAGCGTCGCCGTCAGCACCTTGGTGATCGACCCGATCTGGAACACCGAGTCGACCGTCGCCTCCACTCCCGTCGCCGTGCTCAGCACCCCCGCCGCCGCCTCGACCACCCGCCCCCCGGCGTCCACGGCGACCGCCGCCCCCGGCACCCCGTGCTCCTCGGCCAGCCCCGGCAGCCGCTCCCGCAGCCACCCCCCGACCTCATCGATCTCCATCCTCATCGGCCCGCCGTAGACGGCTGTCAGGGCATGCGGCTCGATGTCAGCCGGGCCGCGATCGCGGGCCCTTCCCGGGCGAGCCACGCTTCGGCCCGCGGCATGCGGTCCTTGACGCCTCGATCCCAGAAGCGCCGGAACACCGGGTCGACCTCGGCGGACGCACGGCTGGCCAGGTGGAACCGATGAACCATGCGCCCGGCCAGAGGGACCAGTTCACGACGCTGTTCGCCGGACATCCCGTAGGCGTCGGCGAACACGGCCACGCGGTGCGGGATGTCCGCTTCCGCCAGGGCGGGGGGCCGGTCCTCGGGATGCAGCAGCGGCGCCCACCAGTAGAGGGCGTTGGCGATGTCGTAGACCCGGGTGGTCGGCCGGGCGAGGTCGAAGTCGATGAGAGCCGCGGGGAGCCCGTCGCGGAAGACCACGTTGCCCGGGCAGTAGTCGCGGTGCCCGACCAGCTCGGCGTCGGTATCGATGAGCGGAATGTCCTGAGTTCCGGGCAGCGTCGCCCAGACGGCGTCCCGGGGCGGTGCCCAGCCCTGCGCGGCGTCGTGGAGCCGTCGGATGAGACGAGCCAGAGCGGCGAGGACGTCCTCACCCGTCGCCCAGGGCGGGAGCGGCTCTCTCGGGACGTCGCCCGGCACGAAGGAGAGCACCTCACGGCCCTGGTCGTCGATCCCCAGCGGCTTCGGGGCGGCTGGGAAACCGGCCCGGTGAAGGTGCGAGAGGTAGGCATGGATCGTCCCGGTGAAGGGCCTCACCGGACGACGGACGGTGTCCGCGACCCGAACGATGCCAGGCGTCACACCGTCCCCACCGAGCGGCTCCTCGCCCGGGACCGCTTGATCACTTCGCATGCCGTTCCTCAGGGTCCCCGGTTCGGCCGGACGCCGGCAGGTCTCGGCGTCCGAGAACGTACTAGGGCCGCTGCCACCGTTCGCCGCATCGCCATGCTTCGTAGGTTAGTCACGCGGCCCGTATCGCCGCTCTCGCAGGGCTTCGGTCGGGTCAGGCCGGGTGTCCCGGCAGGCGCATCGTCACCCCGTACGGCGATTTCGCCGCGCCGACGACGAGGAGCGGTGTTGGTAGACGGCCATCGTCAGGCGCGGATAGAAGTCGGCGGGCAGCGTCACGCTTCGCCGCCAGCCCAGCCGCCGGTACAGGCGTGCCGCGGGAGCACCGGGGTGCGTGATCAGCCAGGCGGTGTCCCAGCCGTCGACGGCCAGGGTGAGCAGCGCCTCGCCCAGGCCGCGGCCCCGATGGCCGGGGTGGACGAACAGTTCGGCGAGTTCGAACGCGTTCCGGGTGATCGCGGCCGCGCGCTCGGCACCGGCGGCGCGGATGATCGTCGTGTAGAGGTCACTGCCCGCCAGATCGGGCGGTGTCGGCCAGCCGTAGCACACGCCGGCCAGCGCGCCGCGGTCTCGTGCGATCCAAGCGGCGAAGCCCGGACGGCCCGCGGACGCCGCCAGCTTCCCCGGGTATGCGGCGAGTTCCTCCGGGGACTCCGACCAGGGAGGACGGGCGTAGCAGTCGCGGTAAAGCCCGGCGATCTCGTCGGAGAATCGCAGTGTCTCCTCGCCGTTGAGTCGCAGCACGTCCAAGGGTGGCTCCTTGTTGCGACTTGAATGCTATTGCAAGAAGTATGCAATAAGAGGGAGGAGTTGAACAGAGGTCGTGACTTGATCGCCCAGCGATGAGTTCCGGTACTCCATCAGGTCTGGACTCTGGGCGATCACCCGACCAAGGAGGAATTCATGGGCAAGGTCATCTACTGGATGAACACCTCGATCGACGGATACATCGAGAGTCGCGACGGCGGCCCGGACTTCATGGAACCGGACGAGGACTTCAAGGAGGCGGCGAACGACCATGTCCGCCGTATCGCGGCGTTCCTGTTCGGGCGGCGGCTGTACGAGGCGATGGAGAAGCCCTGGACGGAGGACCTCGGCAAGGAGGGCGCCCCGGCCGTCGAGCGCGAGTTCGCCCGGCTCTACAAGGAGACGCCGCGGTACGTCTTCTCCGACACCCTGCAGACCGTCCCCGAAGGGGTCACGCTCGTCCGTCGCGAGGACGCCGTTTCCGAGGTGACGCGCCTCAAGAAGGAGATCGACGGCACCCTCCAGCTCGGCGGCGCGGAACTGGCCGTCTCCCTGCTGGACCTGGTCGACGAGTTCTGGGTGTACGCGTTCCCGGTGGTCATCGGGGGCGGCAAGCCGTACCTGCCCGTGGGACGGGACCTGCGGCTGCGCCTGGTCGAGCACCGTTCCTTCGCCTCGGGAATCATGTTCCGGCGCTACGTGCGCTCCTGACCGGCCAGGAGCGGACTCCGCGAGGCCGGTGATCGGACGTCCTGGTTCCCCCGGCCGCACCGTGGTTCGCGAGCCGCCGCCCACCGGGCGTCGGGCGGCGGCGAACCGCATCGGTCACTCGTGCGGGGGCCTGTCGGTGAGTCGGTGGTCGGCCACGCTGAGCGCTTCGTCGACCAGCCGGCGCAGGTGGCCGTCGCGGAGGGCGTAGACGACCCGCCGGCCTTCCTTGCGGGTGGTGACCAGCCCGGCCAGCCGCAGGCGGGCCAGGTGCTGGCTGACGGCGGGACGCGCGGCGCCGCAGACCTCGGTCAGCGTGGACACGTCGGCCTCGCCGGCGGCCAGGCGGTGCAGCAGGACGAGGCGCGTGCGGTCGCCGAGGAGGGCCAGGAGTTCGGCGGCGAGTGCGAACTGTTCCTCGCCCGGTTTGTGCAGGTGCGGCTCCGATGCAGGTGATAGATGCATGCGTGCGCTCATATGCACATAATGGGCGGAGGGAATGCCCGTGTCCACCCTCCTGGAGGAATCCGATGAGCGAACACCACGAGCACCGGCACCCGCATGGACACGAGGAACACCCGCACGGCGTCCGCCCGCACCGGCACGATCACGGTGCGGGCGGACGTCCCGCGCGGTGGCGGCTCCGGGTGGTGCACCTGGTGAAGCCGCACTCCCACGACTCGTCCGACAAGGTCGATACGGCACTCGAGTCGTCGGCGCAGGGCATGCGCGCCCTCTGGGTCTCGCTGGCCGTTCTGGGCGTGACGGCCGTCGTGCAGGCGGGGATCGTCGTGGTGTCCGGTTCGGTCGCGCTGCTGGGCGATACCGTGCACAACGCGGCGGACGCCTTGACGGCCGTGCCGCTGGGCGTGGCGTTCGTCCTCGGACGGCGCGCGGCGTCCCGCCGGTTCACCTACGGGTACGGACGTGCGGAGGACCTGGCGGGCATCGTCATCGTGCTGACGATCGCCGCGTCCGCCGCGTTCGCCGGGTGGACGGCCGTGCACCGGCTGCTCGACCCCCGCGAGATGGACCACGTCGGCGTCGTGGCCGCGGCCGCCGTCGTCGGGTTCCTCGGCAACGAGTGGGCGGCCCGCTATCGCATCCGCGTCGGCCGCCGGATCGGATCGGCGGCCCTGGTCGCCGACGGGCTGCACGCCCGGACCGACGGCTTCACCTCGCTGGCCGTCCTGTTCGGCGCCGGCGGTGCCGCCATCGGCTGGCCGTACGCCGACCCGATCGTCGGCCTGCTGATCACCGCCGCGATCCTGCTGGTGCTGCGGGACGCCGCCGGCGAGGTGTTCCGCCGGGTCATGGACGCCGTCGATCCCGCGCTCCTCGGCCGCGCCGAGGAGGCGCTGCGGCAGGTGCGGGGCGTGCGGGAGGTCGGCGAGCTGCGCATGCGGTGGATCGGGCACCGGCTGCGGGCCGAGGTCGCCGTCGTCGTCGACGCCGACCTCACCGTCCGGCAGGCCCACGACATCGCCGTCGACGCCGAGCACGCCCTGCTGCACGCCGTCCCCAAGCTGACCGCCGCTCTCGTGCACGCCGACCCCGCCACGGTGGGGGACGGCCCCGACCCGCACCTCGCGCTGGCGCACCACATGACCGCGTGACCGCCCGAGCCGTCAGGTGCGGGTGTGCGGGGTCATCGGTCGAGCGAGCGCAGGTACTTCCCGAACTTCTCCAGGCCGTCGATGTTGCGCGGCCCGCTGATGCCCTCGTTGTAGTCGAGGATGAAGATGTTGTCCTTCTCGATCGCGGGCAGGTCGCGGGTGTGCGGCGACTTCCTGAGGAAGTCGATCTTCTCGGCGGCGGGCTGGTCGCCGTAGTCGAGGACCATGACGACCTCGGGCCGGGCCGCCGCGACGGCCTCCCAGCCGACCTGCGTCCAGCGCTGCTGGAGGCCGTCGAAGATGTTGCGGCCGCCGGCGGTCTTGATGATGTCGTTGGGCGGCACCTGGCTGCCCGCGGTGAGCGGCTGGTCGGTGCCGGAGTCGTAGAGGAACACCGGGAGCGGGTCGCCCTTGGGCGCGGCCGCGCGCACCGCCTCGGCCCGCCTCTTCAGGTCCGCGACGACCTTGGCCGCGCGGTCCTCGACCCGGAAGATCTGGCCGAGCCGCTCCAGGTCGGCGTACAGCGCGTCGAACGGCGCGAGCCGCTCCGGGTGGCCCGGGTAGTTGAAGCAGCTCTCGGCGTGCATGAAACTCTGGATGCCGAGCCCGTCGAGGATTTCCGGCGTGATGCCGCGCTGCGGGCTGAATCCCGAGTTCCAGCCCGCCACGACGAGGTCCGCCTTCGCCTCGACGACGATCTCCTTGTTGAGCAGGTCGTCGCTCAGCATCTCGACCTTGGCGTACTCGGCGGCCCAGGGGGATTCGCTGACCGGAGGGTTGGCGGGCGGCATGACGTAGCCGTGCACATGGTCGGCGAGCCCCAGGCTGAAGAGCTTGTCGGCGCTGCCGCCCTCGTAGGCGACCGCCCTCTTCGGTACGGAGTACTCGACCGTCTCCCCGCACCTTTTCACCTTCTGCTTCGCGGCGGCGGCGTCCGATTCCACCTCCGCGCCGCAGGCACTGAGGACCAGCATGGCGCCGACGGCGGTCGCGAGGGCTCGTTTCATTTCCGGGGCCTTTCGACGGGGAGGGAGTACAGCAGTTGGGGGGAGCCCGACAGCGGGTGCGGGACGACGGTGACGTCGACGCCGAAGACGTCGGCGACCGTTTCGGGGGTGAGAACGTTCCAGGGCGTACCGGCCTTGACGAGCCGTCCCCGCGACAGGACGCCGATCCGGTCGCAGACCGCGGCGGCGAGGTTCAGGTCGTGCAGGACGACCAGCACGGTGAGCCCGACGTCCCTCAGCAGCGACAGCAGTTCGACCTGGTGCCGCACGTCGAGATGGTTGGTCGGCTCGTCCAGCACCAGGATCCGCGGTTCCTGGACCAGCGCCCGCGCCAGCAGGACGCGCTGCCGTTCGCCGCCGGACAGGCCGAGGATCCCGCGCCGGGCGAGATGGGCGACGTCCAGGCGTTCCATCGCCCGCTCGCACAACTCCCGCTCCCGGCGCGTGAGGGGAGCGTTGCCCCGTCCGTGCGGGATCCGGCCCAGGGCGACGACCTCTTCGACGGTGTAGTCGAGGTCGACCGCGCCGTCCTGGGTCATCGCCGCGACGAGCCGGGCACTGTGCCGCAGCGGCAGGTCCGACAGTTCGTCGCGGCCCAGGAAGACGGTGCCGGAGCTGGGCCGCAGGGCACGGTAGACGCACCGGAGCGCGGTCGACTTGCCGCTTCCGTTGGGGCCGATCAGACCCACGATCCGGCCGCTCGGCACCTCCAGCGACAGGTCGTCCACCAGCCTCCGGCCGTCGGTCACGACCGTCAGCCCGTTCAGTACGAGATCCATCAGCGCCCTCCGAACGAGTAGGCCCGGCGGCGCATCAGCCCGATGAACACCGGCACCCCGACCAGCGCGGTGATGGCGCCGAGCGGCAGCTCGCGGGGGGCCACCACCGTCCGCGACGCCAGGTCGACCCACACCATGAAGATCGCGCCCGTCAGCGGGGCCACGGCGAGGACGCGGGCGTGGACGGCGCCGACGACCATCCGCACCAGGTGCGGCATGACCAGCCCGACGAACCCGATGGCGCCGCTCACCGCGACCATCGCCCCGGTGATCAGGGAGACGAGCAGGAGCAGGATCCGGCGGTGCCGGTCGGGGCCGACGCCGAGGCTCGCGGCGGTCTCGTCGCCGAGCGCCAGCGCGTCCAGCACGCGCCCGTACCGGTGGAGGACGAACACGCCCGGCAGGACGACCGCGGCCACCACCGGCAGCGCGCCCCAGGACGCGGCGCCGAAACCGCCCATGGTCCAGTACAGGATCATGCTGCTCGCCTCGCCGTCCGGCGCGAAGTAGACGATCACGCTCATCAGCGCCTGGAACCCGAGCGACATCGCCACGCCCGTCAGGACGAGCCGCAACGGCGACAGGCCGCCCCGGCCGAGCGCGGCGAGGTAGACCAGCAGCGACGCCGCCAGGGCGCCGGCGAACGCGCCGGCGGACATCGCGTACACGCCGAGCCCGGCGAGGCCGCCCGTGACGGCGACGCTCACCGCGCCCACGGACGCTCCGGACGAGACGCCGAGCACGAACGGGTCGGCGAGCGCGTTGCGGACGATCGCCTGGATCGCGACGCCGACCGCGCTCAGGCCCGCGCCCACGAGCGCCGCCAGCAGGACGCGCGGCGTCCGGATCTGCCAGACGATCTGGTACGTCGCCGCCTCGCCGGCCTCGATCGTCCCGCCGGTGAGCGCGGCCCACAGGTAGCGCGCCGTGTCCACGGGCCCGATCACCGCCGCGCCGAGCCCGATCGCGACCACGATCGACGCCGCCAGGACCAGTGCCAGGACGCCGCACAGCGCCATCAGGCCCGTACGGGAAGCGATCCGTTCACGGACCCCGGAACGCGCCGCGGCCACGGAAAGAGCGGTCGAGGACATGCCACCCTTCCGACAATGAAAACGATTTTCATCGCAGAACGTACCATGGCCTGATCGTCCGGGGGCAAGGGGTGCCCGTGTCTCGCGGCCTGGGCGATGGGACCGGGACGCGGCCGACGAGATCGCCGCGCGGCGGCCCGTCCTTTGTTACGCTCCGTGAATGTCATCGCGACAGGGTGACATCGACGCGGGTCAGGGGGATGGCTTGGGCGGCGGACCGGTGTACGACGAGGGTGAAGTCCGGCGCCATCTGGAGGCCGGGAAGATCAGTGACGTCCTGGTGAGGTTCGCCAGGTACCTCGACGAGCGGAGCTGGCGGGCTTACGCGGACCTCTACACCGAGGACTGCATTCTGAACACGTCCGCGGCCACGCACCGGGGCCGTAAGGGGCTCGCCGAGTTCGTAGAGCGCGACCTCGGCGGCTACACCGCCACCCACCACGTGACCGCGAACCACTCCATCGCGATCGACCGGGACACCGCCACGGTCCGCTCGTCGCTGCACGCCACCCATGTCAGGGACGGCGACCCGGAGGACTTCTGGGCGGTCGGCGGCTGGTACGACACCATCCTGCACAGGACGTCCGAGGGCCGCTGGATGATCCACAGCGTCACCATCAACCCGGTCTGGCGCCTGGACACCCGCTCGCAGACGCCGCGCTGACGTCCGGAAAGGGGGCCGCCGGAGGCGGCCCCCGGTCCGTTCCGACGGTCAGCGGCCCTTGGCCGTCTCGCGCGGGGCCG
>NZ_JBFAUZ010000042.1:0-83873 GCF_040679555.1 Spirillospora sp. NPDC052242 | reverse complement strand
ATGGCGGTCTTGTACAGGAACAGCACCCGCCGCCCCGCGAGCGCCAGCGTGACCGCCAGTCCGGCGAGCCCGATGATCAACGTGATCCAGTACACCGTTCCGTCCTTCCACGGCAGGAACGCCGCCCACCGACACACAGCTCAAGAAGACTAAGTCAAATAATATAACTCATTCGAACCGACCGGCGAGATCAGTCGAGCCCCCTTCCACCCCAACACCGCCCTGGCGAGTCCAAGGACTCGCCGGCAAGGACGGCCGGCGCAGGGATGGTCGGGTTGTGGCGCCCATGACGCCGTGCGCACCCCGGATGGAGGGCGCGGGGCACCCCCGGACAGTCCACGACACCCCGCCGCACTTGCGAAACAAGCAAATTAGATTACTCTTTGTACCGTATAAATCCGAGCCGATACCTCCGCCATCGCACCGACGCAGGTGGGATCTCGGCATCCGGTCGGCACGAGGCGGGACGATCCGCACACGTGCGTCCGGCGCGGCCAAGAGGCTCGCCGCCGTGACGTCTCGACGAGAAGGCACATCGTGACCACAGCGCATCCCCTCGATCTCACGGGCCATGTCGCCCTCGTCACCGGCGGCAACTCCGGCGTGGGGCTCGGCATGGCCGAAGGGCTGGCCCGTGCCGGCGCCGACGTCTGCATCTGGGGCAGGAACACCGAGAAGAACAAGGCCGCGATCGAACGGCTCGCCGCACACGGCACCCGGGTCGCCGCCTACGAGATCGATGTCACCGAGGAGCCCGCCGTCATCGCCGGTTTCGCCCAGACGGTCGAGGAGTTCTCGCGTCTCGACTCCTGCTTCGCCAACGCGGCGTTGGCCAACTCGATGACCAACCCGCGTTACCTCGACTCCACGCTCCAGCAGTGGCGCGACCTGATGCGGATCGACCTGGACGGCACCTACCTCACCACGCGAGAGGCCGCACGCACGATGGTGGAGCTCGGCAACGGCGGCAGCATCGTGCTGACCTCGAGCATCGCCGCGCTCTTCGGCGCTCCGCGCGAGCAGGCGTACGCCACCGCGAAGTCCGGACTGCTGGCATTGTCCCGCTCGCTGGCCGTCGAGTTCGGCCGATACGGCATCAGGGCCAACGCGGTACTGCCCGGCTGGACCCGGTCACCCGTGTTCGACGGCTGGCTCGAGAACCCGGCGGTCAGCGACAAGGTGATGGCGCGGATCCCGCTCCGGCGATGGGGCACCCCCGAAGACTGGGCGGGGGTGGCCATCTACCTCGCCAGCCCCGCCTCCTCGTTCCACACCGGCGACTGCCTGCGCCTCGACGGCGGATACGGAGTCTTCTGATGACAGGAACAACGCCCCGATCCGACGAGCTCGTGGTCGAGCTGTCCGACGGCATACTGACCTTGACCCTCAACAGGCCGGAGGCGCGCAATGCCCTGTCGCCCGGCTTGACGACGGCCCTCGATGCGGCGCTGACCCGCTTCGAGGAGGACGGCGACGCGAAGGTCGCGGTCATCACCGGCACCGGCCGCGCGTTCTGCGCCGGACTCGACCTCAAGGTCTTCGCCGCGGCCGACGCCGACAGGCGTCCGGTCGGTGAGCTCATCCGTCGCTTCGGCCGCCTGTCCAAGCCGATCGTCGGCGCGATCAACGGACCGACGATCGCGGGCGGCCTCGAAATCGCCCTGAGCTGTGACTTTCTGATCGGCAGTCCACAGGCGATGTTCGCCGACACGCACGTCAAGATCGGCGCGTTTCCCGGTGGTGGGACGACGGCCCGGCTGGGGCGCGCGGTGGGGATCCGTACGGCGAAGGCCATGAGCCTGGGCGGCCTGCGGCTCGACGCGCGGGCCGCCCTGCGGGCGGGCCTGTTGAGCGAGATCGTCGAGCACGACGAACTCGGGTCCAGGGCCCGCGCACTCGCGACTCATATCGCCACGGCCAGGCAGGAGCTCGTAGAGGTCGTTCGGAGGCTCTACGACCAGAACGCGGGCCGATCCCTCGACGACGCCCTGGCCGTCGAGGCGGGCGAACTCGAACGCTGGCGTGCGCACCAGCGGCTCACCTGGAGCATCTGACACCGTCTCGGGTATCTCGCGTACCTCATGGCACGCGGGCTCACGGTGGACGCCATCACACAAGATCGGCATGGGGGAGGGAACGGCATGGACCGTGAACGCCGCGGCAGCGGCATTCGGGTGCTCGTCACAGGAGCCACGGGGATGCAAGGCGGAGCGACCGCCCGCGCACTGCGCCGGGCGGGCGTGGAGGTGTCCGCGCTCGTCCGTACGCCCGAAGCCGAGTCGGCCCGCGCGCTCGCCGGAGAGGACGTCGCCCTGGCGGTCGGCGATCTGGAGGATCCCGCCTCGCTCAAGGCCGCGTGCGCGGGTCACACGGCCGTCTTCTCCGTCCAGCCCGCCCCGTTCGCGGACCGCGACTCCGAGCGACGGCAGGCACGCAACCTGATCGAGGCCGCCCGGGAAGCCGGCGTGGACCACTTCGTGCACGCCTCCGTGTCCGGCACCGGGTGGCGGGCCCTGCATCCGGACGTCGACCCAGGTGGGACACGCAGCTACTGGGACAGCAAAGAGGCCGTGGAGCAGATGGTCCGCGATGCCGGTTTCGGCACTTACACGATCTTCAAACCGGCGTTCTACATGGACAACTTCGTGGCGCCCAAGGTCGACTTCATGTTCCCGGACCTCGCGGCGGGCGAGCTCCTCGCCGCCGACGGCGCGCGGACCGAACTCGCGCTTATCGCCTCCGCCGACATCGGTGCCGCGACGACCGCGGCGGTCACCGATCGCCGTCGCTTCGCCGGAGCCGAGATCGAACTCGCCGGCGACGTGCTCACTTTCGCTGAGATCGGCCAGGTCATCGCCAAGGCCGCCGACCGTCCGGTGTCCACGTCGTTCCCGTCGGTCGATGAGGTCGACGCTCGCATGGGCAAGAGGTCGTGGGCGTCCACCCAGGCCTGGCTCGCCACAGTGGGCTACCCCGCCCGCCCCGCGCACGCGGCCGGCTACGGCCTCAAACTGACGACGTTCGAGCGCTGGGCGGATCAACACCGAGGTCAGTTGCGCGCTGTTATCGGGCCTCGCCCTTAACACACCGACCACGACGCAATTCCACTTATGAATCACGCCAAACCAGACGGCTCCGAAGCCGACGGTGGCCGGAGAGACGCGGCCACGCGCGATGTCGAGTACGAACAGATGCTGCTCAACCGTTACGCGACGAGCCACCATCGGACGCGTGCCCTTGAGCGGAGCGCATATGTGATGCTCAGTTGCATACTCGTCCAGGGTCCGATGTCGATCGGGCAGTTGGGCGACGCCCTGGGGCTGGACCCCTCCACTCTCAACCGGCAGACGGCCGCTGCCGTGCACGCAGGGCTGCTGGAACGTATTCCAGACCCTTTCGGCGGAGTAGCCCGCAAATTCTGTGTCACCGACACCGGGGTGCGAGCGGTCGAGCGGGAACGGTTCGCCGTCCTGCAGAGCCTCGAGAAGCTCTTGGTCGACTGGAGCACCGAGGACATCTCGGCCTTCGCGTCTTACTTGAGACGCGTCAACGTCGACATCGAACGCCTCACCGGACGCCTGCGGCCAGGCCGCACGGGCCTTCAAGAAGGCCCGTAACGGCAAGGGAAGCCGCACATTGCCGTATAAGGTCAAAAGATCGAGACCGAGACCCGGTGTGCTGAAGCGGGACCGCAGCGGTGTCGAACGACTCGATCAATGCCGGCGGTGATGGCTCGTTCAGGGCATCGGCGGACGCCCTCTCGCGCCTGCTCCTTTGATCGCGACGATGTCCTTG
Source organism: Spirillospora sp. NPDC052242 (assembly GCF_040679555.1). Taxonomy (NCBI): domain Bacteria; kingdom Bacillati; phylum Actinomycetota; class Actinomycetes; order Streptosporangiales; family Thermomonosporaceae; genus Spirillospora; species Spirillospora sp. NPDC052242. The sequence goes on along the minus strand of NZ_JBFAUZ010000042.1, from coordinate 80,078 downwards.
TGGCGGTGAAGATTTACCGCCACCCCGTTACTCGTTCGGTCAGCAGAGATCCGCCGCGAGGTCGGCGACGCCGGCCAGCAAGGCCGTCCCCCACGATGTCTGGTCATAGCCGGACAACGGGTAGCCATTGCAGAGCCAGGCGAAGGACAGCCCGCTCTCCGGGTCCATGAAGGCGAGCTGATACGCGGCACCGCTGTTGCCATAGAGGGCGGCCGAACCGGTGGAGGGAAGATTGCTGCCCGCGTCCGGCCCGGCCACCGTGACGAACAGGCCCATCCCGGTGCGCTTCTCGCCGCCGCCATAGAGTTCGTCGCCCGCGGGCCGCTCGGCGAACCGCATCCTTCTCCCCTCGGCGACCGCCTCGGGCTTCCAGAGGCGGCCGCGCTCCATGGCCTGGAAGAAGAGCGCGACGTCCGCCGCGTTCCCCACCAGCGCATGGCTGGGTTCACCCGCGGCCAGCACCTCGGGATTGGACAGATACCAGGGCCCCCAGGGATCCACCTGGTCCTCGTCGCTCTTGCGGTCCGTCGCGATCATCGGCGCCACGGTCTCCGCCTGGCGCTCGACCGGCACCCCGAGTTCGAGGCTGCTCAACCCGAGCGGCTCGGTGATCCGCTCCCGCAGGTAACGCGCGAAGGGCAGTCCCGTCCGCCGCTCGACGATCTCGCCGATCAGCCAGGCGGCCGAGGTGAGGTGGAACTGGAAGCGCGTCCCCGGCCGGTAGTCCAACCGCCACTTGCCGAACGCCGCCAGGCGTTCCCGCCGGTCGCACATCTTGGGATGGCCGAGCGGAGCGAAGGGGAACCCGGCGGTGTGGGTGAGCACGTGCTCCACCGTCACCGCTTCCTTGCCGTTGGTCCCGAACTCCGGAATGATCTCCGCGACCCGCTCGTCCAGGCGAAGCAGCCCCTCGCCCAGGAGCTTCCAGACCACGCCGGCCACCACCGAGCGTCCGACCGACTGCAGGATGTACCTGGTGTCCGGATCGGCCTCGCCCACGGTCTCGTAGGCGAGGAGACGGCCGTCCTTGGCCACGGCCACCTGGGCCGACGGCAGCGGTCCGTCCTCGACCGCCAGCCTCACCCGGCACAGCAGCACCTCCAGCTTGCCGGGGTCCACTCCCGCCGCCCCCGCGTCGGCGACCGTCCGGTCGATCACATCCCCCATGGGTCCTCCTCACTGGTCACCTGCGAACCGGCGTTCGCCGGAGTGCGCCGCCCTCAGTAGCTGCGCAGCCCCATGCTGCGCGCGATGCCGTTGCGCTGGATCTGGCTGGTGCCGCCCGAGATCGTCGCGACGATCGACTCCCGGTAGCGGAAGCTCATGACGCTTTCGGTCGAGAATCCGTGCCCGGCGCAGACCTGCATGCCCAGCCGCGCGGCGGCCACGTAGGTCTCCGAGCCCTTGAGCTTCGCCATGGAACCCTCACGGGTGCACGGCTTCCCCTGCGCCAGCAGCCAGGCCGCCCGGTAGGCGAGCAGGCGCGCCGAGTCGATCTCCGTCTGCAGGTCCGCCATGGCATGGGCGAGGGACTGGAAATTGCCGATCGGGCGGCCGAAGGCGTGCCTGTCACGGGCGAACGCCAGCATCTCGTCCAGGGTCGCCTGCGCGGCGCCCAGGTAGCCGCCGGTGATGATGACCTTCTCCAGCTCGATGTTGGAGAGCATCACCTTCCAGCCCTCGTCCTGGGGGCCCACCAGGCTCTCCTTCGGGACGACGACGTCGTTGAGGAACACCTCGTTCGTGCCCAGGATGTGCCGTGCCAGCGTCGGCGTCCGCCGCACCTCGACGCCGTCGGTGGACGGGTCGATGAGCAGCAGGCTGAGTCCGCCGTGCTTCGGTTCACGAGGGCCGGTGCGCACGTAGGTCGCGATCGTGGTGTCGGGCAGGCCGGCGCCCGTGCACCAGGCCTTCTGCCCGTTCACCAGATAGTGGTCGCCCCGGTCCTCGGCCTGCGTGCGCAGGGCCGCGGCGTCCGACCCGCTGTCCGGCTCGCTCAACCCGACCGCGAGACGGTGCCGCCCCGTCATGACGCGCTCCCGGATGAAGGTCCGCTGCGCCTCGGTGCCCCATCGGAACACCGTGAGGCCGGGGATGAGCACGCCGATGTAGCACATCGCGACGTCGAAGCTCGCCCGGCCGAGCTCCTCGGCGATGACGATCAGCTCGACGGGCCCACCGCCCTCTCCCCCGTCGTCCTCCCCGAACGGCAACGCGAACCAGCCGAGTCCGGCCATCCCCGCGAAGAGCTCGGGAGGGACGGTGGACTGCTCGTCCCACTCCTTGGCACGTTCCGCCGGGCACACGTCCGCGACGAACTGCCGTGCCGTCGCGCGCAGCATCTCCTGCTCATCTGTCAGAGCGAAGTCCACCTGACTCCCCCACCCATCGGCGATATGGATTATTTAGTTAGATTATTTACGAATTTTGACACCGATGCAAGCCGAGGGGCGGGGTCCGCCGGGGCGACATGGCTCACCTCACGGCCGTTCGCCCATCCCGTCGGCGTTGGCCGCCGCCTTCGCCACGAGATCGGGGACGACGTCGGTGAGAGCCGCGGGATCCCATCGCTCGGCGGCGTCCGCGGCGGGCCCGTTGACCCATCCCTCCAGAACGGTGATCCGGTTGCCCATGGCGCCGAAGACCCTGCCCGTCACGGCTTTGGAGGCGGCGGACCCGAGCCAGACGACCAGCGGCGAGATCGCTTCGGGGGACAGGTCCGAGGTCTCCGCCGCCTGCTTCATCATCTCGATGTCCTCGGTGAGCCGGGTCATCGCCGTCGGCGCCACCGCGTTCACCGTCACGCCGTACCGCCCGAGTTCGGCCGCCGCGATGATCGTCATGCTCGCGATGCCCGCTTTGGCCGCGCCGTAGTTCGTCTGCCCGACACTGCCGAACAGTCCCGAGGGCGAGGAGGTGTTGATGACGCGGCCGTCCACCGGCCGGCCGGCCTTCACCTGCTCGCGCCAGTACGCGGCGGCATGATGGAGGGTCGCGAAGGTGCCCTTCAGATGGACGGCGATCACCGCGTCCCAGTCGCGCTCGGTCATCGAGACGAGCATGCGGTCCCGGAGAATGCCCGCGTTGTTCACGAGCACGTCGAGACCGCCGAACTCCTCCACGGCCTGCTTCACCAGACGCCCGGCTCCGTCCCAGGTCGAGATGTCGTCGGTGTTGGCGACGGCGGTTCCCCCCGCGGCGACGATCTCGTCGACCACGGCCTGCGCCGGTCCGCCGGACGCACCGTCACCGTCGCGGCCGGAGCCGAGATCGTTGACGACGACCTTGGCGCCCTGCGCGGCGAACGCCAGCGCGTGCGCCCGCCCCAGACCGTTGCCGGCGCCGGTGATGACGACCACGCGTCCCTCGCACAGCCTGCTCTCGGACATGTTCAAGCTCCTCACCTGCTTTGTTCACGGACGGCCCGTCAGCCCTGCGGCCGGCGGATCGTCCTGCCAGAAGTTCGCCCACGACGGGAAGTACGCGGGCAGGGCGGGGGTCGGGGCCCCCTCCCAAGATCCGAAATCCACGGCTTGCGGCCGCTCCGTCACGTCCGCGGCGTACCAGTGCTTCTCGCGGCGACGGGAGAAGAACCATTCGCCGTCAATGCGGACGTAGTCGTCGAAGTAACAGATCGACATCACGATCCACCGCTCCCCCACCTCGTGCTCGGCGCGGCAGTACACCTTGCCGGTGGCGTGGTCGCGGTCGATGAATTCGATGCGGTGACCGCAGATCTGATGGGTCGACCGATAGAACCCCCGAACGAGGGGCTCGATGTATCCGCGCAGAGCCTCGCGGCCGACGCCGTGCCGTCCCATGTCGACATCCGGCCGGAAGCACCCGACCCATGCGTCCAGGTCACGCGCGTCGACCGCGATCGCGTAGCGGACGGGCAGCTGCCCGATGGCCAGATGGGATTCGACCCGGTCGAGCCGTTCGATCAGTGCGTCTCGACCTGGCGCTGGCGAGGACAAGGCGATTGCCTCCCTGGGTGAACGCTGTTACCGACATGGATCGCCGATCGCTTATTGGGCGCACTGGTAGTCTTGTTTGAGCTTGGCGTAATCATCTGACTGAAAGTCATGTCTTGCGGAGGTGTGGGCGTTGGCAGAGGTGGCGCGTTCGATGACTGGACCGGTGCCGGTTCCCGCCGGTGGGCCGGGGGCGGGCGCGCGGGGACGCGTGGGACGCCAGGTGCGCGTGCCCAAGACGGCGGAGTTGGTGGCGGGAGCACTGCGCAGGCAGATCGTGCGGGGCGAGCTGGCGGAGGGTGACGCGCTGCCGTCGGAAACCGCGTTGATGGAGGAGTTCGGTGTCTCCCGGCCGACACTGCGGGAGGCGTTCCGGGTACTGGAGTCGGAGTCGCTGATCACCGTGCGCCGCGGGGTGCACGGCGGTGCGCGGGTGAGCGCACCGGACCCCGAGGTGGCGGCACGGTACGCCGGTTTGATCTTGGAGTACAAGAACACGACGCTGGGGGACGTGTTCCGGGCGAGCGCGATCATCGAGCCGGCATGCGTACGGGCCCTGGCGGAGCGGCCTTCGCAGGCCGTGGTGCAGCGACTGCGGGAGGCCGTCGAGGCCGAGAAGGCGGTGCTCGACGACCCCGACGCCCTCGTGGCGGCGCAGGACCGGTTCCACTCGCTGGTCGTCGAGCTGACCGGCAACCAGACACTGATCCTGCTCTCGGGCATGCTGCGCTACATCGTGGACCGGGCCAACGCCGCGCACGTCGCCGCGGAGGGTGACAACCCGGAGCACACGGCGCAGGCCCGCAAGGGGCATCGCGCCCATGTGCGGCTGGTGAACCTCATCGAGGCGGGCAAGGCCGAGGACGCGGTGAAGCTGTGGCACCGGCACATCACCGCCGCCGATGACGTGGTCAACGCCGCCGGCCCCAAGGCGCTGCTGGAAGTGCTGGACTGACGCGCCCGGACCCTCCTCGGTGAGCGCGGACCGCACGGTCCGCGCCGCCCCGCCCTCCCGGGGGGCGGTCACGCGGGCCTCGGATCCCTCGGGAGTCCGAGCACCTGCTCGCCGATGATGTTGCGCTGGACCTCGCTCGATCCACCGTAGATCGTCTCGGCGAGCGACAGCAGGAACGAACGCTGCCGGTTGCCGAGCGCGTACCCGTCGCCGACGATCTGGTCGTGGGCCCCGGCGATCTCCATCGCGACGTGGCCCATCCGCTGATGGTGGGTCGAGGCGTAGAGCTTGGCCGTCATCGCCTGGGCTCCGGGCGTCCGTCCCCGGAGGAGTTCGGCGACCGTGCGCAGGTTGGTGTTGCGCATGATCCGCACCGACATCCAGGCGTCCAGGACGGCCCGGCGGTGCGTCGGGTCGGCGAGAACGTCCCGTTCGCGTGCCAGGTCGAGCATCGCTTCCATCTCGCGTTCGAACGTGAGCTGCAGCGGCAGGAGGGTGGCCCCCCTTTCGATGCCGAGCGTCCCCATCGCGGTGCGCCATCCCTGGCCCACCTCTCCGACCACCAGGTCCGCGCGGGTCCTGGCGTTGGTGAAGAAGACCTCCGCGAACTCGTCCTGCCCGGCGAGGGAACGGATGGGCCTGATCTCCACGCCGGGCTGGTCGGCCGGGACCAGGAGCATGCTGAGTCCCTTGCTCCGCCGGGAGTCCGGATCGGTCCGGGCCAGCACGTAGAGCCAGTCGGCGTACATGCCGAACGTCGTCCAGACCTTCTGCCCGTTGATCACCCACTCGTCGCCGTCGAGTTCGGCCCGGGTGCGCACGGCGGCCAGGTCGGACCCGGCGCCCGGCTCGCTGAACCCCTGGCCCCACAGTTCCTCGACGGCCAGGATGCGCGGCAGGAAGCGCCGCTTCTGCTCTTCGCTGCCCATCGCGACGAGCATGGGACCGAGCAGGTCCAGCCCGTTCCCGGTGGCGCGGTAGGGCGCCCCCGCACGGGCGTACTCGTACTCGAAGACGATCTCCTCCAGCAGCCCCAGGCCCCGGCCGCCGTACTCGACGGGCCAGCCGAGACCGAGCCAGCCGCCCGCCGACAGTTCCCTGTCCCAGGCGAGGCGGACCTCCCACGCCTCCTCGTCGGTCGGCCCGCCCACCCCGCGGTACTCGGCGAACTCCCCCACGAGGTGCTCGGCGAGCCAGGTGCGGACCTCCTCGCGGAAGTCGGCCGCCTCCGGTCCGAAGTCAAGTTCCATCATGGTCTCCTCTCATGCGCGGTCGGCCGGGCGCCGACGTCACAGGCCGAGCCGGGCGGCCAGGAGCCGGCGGTGGTGGGCCGGCGTGCCCAGGAGCACCTCGGAACTCTTCGCGCGCTTGAAGTACAGGTGGGCGGGATGCTCCCAGGTGAAGCCGATGGCGCCGTGAATCTGGATGCCGCCGCTCGCGACCTCGGTGAACATCTCGGAGCAGTACACCTTCGCCAGCGCCGCGGCGACACCGACCTCGGACTCGTCGTCCGCGTCGAGCGCCCACAGTCCCCCGTAGGCGGCCGAACGCGCCGACTCCAGGACGGTCAGCAGGTCGGCGCACTTGTGCTTGATGCCCTGGAACGTGCCGATGGGCCTGCCGTACTGCTCGCGGACCTTGGCGTACTCGACCGCCGTGTCCAGGGTCGCCGCCGCGCCGCCCACCTGCTCGGCGGCCAGCAGGATGGCCGCGGTCGCGACCGTCCGTTCGACGATCGGCCAGGCACCGCCCTCCCCGCCGATCAACCGGGCGGGCGTCCCGGCGAACTCCACCCGCGCCTGCGCGCGCGTCTGATCGAGGGTCGGCAGCGCGGTCCTCGTCAGTCCCGGTGCGCCCTCCTCAACGGCGAAGAGGCTGAGGCCGCTCTCACCGCGGGCCACGACGAGGAGCAGGTGGGCGAGGTGCCCGTCCGGGACGTAGGTCTTGGCTCCGGACAGGGTCCATCCGCCGTCACCGCGGGACGCCGTGAGCCGGACTCCCGCCTCGGTCCAGGTGCCGTCCTCCTCGGTCAGGGCGAGCGTCGCCACTGTGGTCCCTGCGGATATGCCGGGCAGGTAGTCCTTCGCCGCCTGCTCGTCGCCGCTGCGCAGAAGCGCCTCGGCGGCGAGAGCGACGGTGGCGAAGTAGGGGGCGCACAGCAGGGCCCGCCCCATTTCCTCGAAGACGATCCCCAGCTCGGCATAGCCGAATCCGGCGCCTCCGTGCTCCTCCGGGACGGCGAGCCCCTGAAGCCCGAGGTCCTGAGCGAGCCGCCGCCACACGTCCGGGTCGTAGCCCGCACCGCTCTCGGCGATCCGGCGCACGTCGGCTTCGGTGGAGTACCTCGCGAAGAACGAGCGCAGGGTCGCGCGAAGCTCGTCCTGTTCCTCGCTGAAGCTGAAGTCCATGGTCGTTTCCCTCGTCTCTTCCGCGATTCACCGGCCCTGAAAGTCGGGGTCGCGGCGTTCGCGGAACGCCTTCAGCCCTTCCTCACGGTCGCGCGTCGTGAACAGCGTCGACACGGCCTCCCGCTCGTAGCCGATCGCGGTGTGCAGTTCCATGGGGAGCCCGCGGTCGACGAGCCGCTTGCCCGCCTCGAGGGCCCGCGGCGCCCCGGCCGCGAGACGCGCGGCCAGCGCCAGGGCGGTCTGCAGCGCCTCGCCGGTGGGAGCGAGCTCGTTGACGAGCCCGATCTCGTGGGCGCGCTCGGCGGAGATCGGTTCCCCGGTGAGGATCATCTGCTTGGCGACGGCGGGCGGAGCCAGCCGTGGGAGCCGTTGTGTCCCGCCCGCGCCCGGCAGGACGCCGAGCTTCATCTCGGGGACGCCCAGCTTCGCACCCGATTCGGCGACCCTCATGTCGCACGCGAGCGACAGCTCGAAGCCGCCGCCGAAGGCGAATCCGTGGATCGCGGCCACCGAGGGCTTGGGGAAGGTCTCCAGCAGTGCGAAGACGTCCGTGGTCCGGTGCACGAACGCCCGGAAGTCGTAGGGCGTCTCGCAGCGGGAGATCTCGTCGAGGTCCGCGCCGGCGGAGAAGGCCCGGCCGGCTCCGGCGATGACCAGGACTCGCACCCGGTCGTCACCGCGGAGCCGCGCCAGCTCGGCCTCCAGCCGGTCCAGCGTCGCCGTTCCGATGGCGTTGAGCTTGTCCGGCCTGTTCAGCGTGAGGACGGCCACGCGGTCCCGCACGTCCGTCGTCAGCACGTCCGTCGATGTCGTCGTCACCGGGCGCCCCTCACACCATCGTCAGGCCGCCGCTGACCGACAACGTCTGGCCGGTCATGTACGCGGCGTCGGCGCCTGCCATGAAGGCGACGACGTTCGCGATCTCGGCGGGCTCGGCCGGGCGGCGGAGCGGGATCGCACGGATCGTCGCCTCGTACATCTTCTGGCTGTAGTCCGCGACCTGCCCGAGCAGGGCGGTGTCGGTCGGCCCCGGGCACACCGTGTTCACGGTGACCCCGTGCCTCGCCACTTCACGGGCCAGCGCCTTCCCGAAGGCGATGACACCGCCCTTGGTGGCCGAGTAGACCACCTCGCCCGAGGAACCGACCCGCCCGGCGTCCGAGGCGATGTTGATGATCCTGCCGGTGCCGCGCTCGATCATGTCGTCGAGCACGGAACGGGTCACCGTGACGGTGCCCCGGAGGTTCACCGAGATGATCCGGTCCCACTCCTCTTCCGTACTGTCAACGAACCGCTTGACGACGTCCACCGCGGCGTTGTTGACGAGGACGTCGATCGCGCCGAGCCTGCGGGCGACCTCCGCCACCGCGGCCCGGACCGCGGCTCCGTCCGACACGTCGGCGGCGACGCCCGCCGTCGGGGTGCCATGCCGCGCCGCGACCGAGGCCGCGGTCTTCTCGGCGGACTCGGCGTCCAGGTCGCATACGCCGACGGCGGCGCCGCGCGCCGCGAGCGCGTCCGCGATGGCGGCCCCGATGCCGCGCCCGGCGCCGGTCACCAGGGCGACCTTGCCCTCCAGTTCCACGTGTCCTCCTGAACGTCGGTGTGCCCGACGAGAACGATACAGTTAAATAATTCAGATTAGCTAATTATGTCTGTGTCTCGTGCTCGTCGACCGGCACGAAGCACGGGAGCGTGATCGACTCGTCGAGGGGTCGGAACACCGCGCGCACGCGGGTTCCGATCGCCACCTCGTCCGGCTCCACGTCCACGACGTGGGAGAGCAGCGTGCCGCCGTCGTCGAGATCGATCACGGCGAGCGCGAACGGGACGTCGAAGCCGGGGCCCGGAGCCCGGTGGACGACGGTCACCGCGTACACGACTCCCCGCCCGCTCGACGGCTCGTAGCTCCACCGTGCCGACATGCAGGCCGGGCACACGGGTTCCGGAACGAAGAACCTGTTCCCGCACTCCGCGCACCTGGGGATGAGGAGTTCGCCGCGGCGGGTCCCCTCCCAGAAGGGACGGGACAGCTCCGTCGGAACGGGTATCGGCCGGCTCATCGGTCCTCCCCCAGGATGGCCATCTCGTAGTGCTGCGCACCGGAGCCCGCGTTGCCGACCAACGCCAGATTCGCGCCATCGATCTGGTGAACCGCCGTACCGCGGATCTGCCTGACCGCCTCGACGACCTTGAGGGTCATCTGCTGGGTCCCGTTCCACGCGTACGACAGGCAGCCGCCGTCGGGGTTCACGGGGTGCTTCCCGTCCAGGGCGATGGCGCCGCTCTCGACCAGGGCGCCGCCCTCGCCCTCGGCGCAGACGCCCAAGGCCTCCATCTGGCGGATGACCTCGAACGAGTTGGGGTCGTAGAGCGAGAAGACGTCGATGTCGTGGGGGGTGATCCCGGCGGTCGCGTACGCACGGGCCGAGGCGTCCCGGCCGATCTGTCCGACCTCCCGGTAGAGGGCGGGGTTCGCGTAGGCGGCCTGGTGGTACTCCATCCCGCCCCCGAGCACGGCGACCGGCGTGTGCGGCAGGTCCCGCGCGCGCTCCGCGGTCGTCACCACGAACGCTCCTCCGCCCTCGCCGACGATGCAGCAGTCGAGCAGGTGGAAGGGCGTCGCCACCATCCGCGAGGCGAGGACGTCCTCGGCCGTGTAGGGGCCTCGCCCGTACATCATGGCCTCGGGATTGGACGCCCCGTTGTTGCGGATCGTCGCGGCGACCTCGGCGAGCTGCCGCGGGGTCGTGCCGTACTCGTGCATGTGACGCGCGGCGACCAGCGCGAACTGGGCGACCACGTAGGAGCCCCAGACATCGGTGAACTCCATCGGAGCGCCGGCGCCCACCGGAGCGTTGGCGGGACCCCGCGACACCAGCCTGCAGCCGCCCACCACGACGGTGTCGGCGTAACCGGCGGTGACCGCGGAGGCCGCCTTGAGCAGGCCGCGCGCGCCCGAGTTGTCGAGCATGGAGTCACTCGTCCAGCGCAGGTCCCTGCCGAGCGCCCGGGCCCAGGAACTGCCCTCTCCCTCGACGCCTCCGGGGCCCGGCCAGTCGATCTGCGCCCCGTCCACGTCCGCGGGCGTCAGCCCCGCGTCCGCGATCGCGCCGCGGACCGCGTCCATGGCGAGGTCCATCGCGGTGCGCCCCGGCAGGGACAGCGCCTGCTCGGTCGCGTGGATCCCGACGATGACCGCTTTCCTGGAGGTCATCCCGCCTCCCGCATCGTGGCGGCCGACCGCATCAGCGTCCCGCCCCGAGCGAGTCGGTTCCGGGGTAGCCGCCGCCGCCGAACCGCTCGTCCAGCGCGCCGTAGTCCTTGGCGCCCCCGCCGGTGCGCGGGAGAGCCTCGATGAACTCGACGGTCTTCGGCTTCTTGTACGAGGCGATGTGTTCGCGGCAGTGCTCGATCAGCTCCTGAGCCGTCGCCGCGGCGTCCTTGTTCAGGACCACGACCGCCTTGACGTCCTGGGCCCAGCGCTCGTTCGGAACGCCGATGACCGCGGCCTCTCGGACCGCCGGGTGAGACTCCAGGCAGTTCTCCACCTCGGCCGGGAAGATGTTCTCGGCGGCGGACTTGAGCATCCTCGTGGTCGTGCCGAGGAAGCTGATGGTCCCGTCGCTCTCCCTGCGCCCCAGGTCGGTCGTGTGCCACCATCCGAACCGGAAGCGCTCGGCGTTGATCTCCGGACGGTTCCAGTACCCCAGGTGCACCAGGTCACCGCGCACGCAGATCTCGCCGGCCTCGCCGACCGGGCATTCACGGCCGTCGCGGTCCAGGATCCGGACCATCGCGAAGGGGCCCGGCCTCCCCGCGTTCCCGATGCCGGTGCCTCCGCTGGCCCCGGTCACGGCGAGGCCGGTGACCTCCGTCTGACCGTAGGCACGCCCCTCTCCGCCCCCGTTCCGGGCGAAGCGGCTCGTGTCGGTGGTGGCCATGCCGTCCCAGAGCTGCGGCGCGATGCTCGCCTGGAGGAACGACAGGTCATGCCCGGCCTCGCGGTTGAGTTCCACGATGCTGACGATCGTCGGCGGCATCAGGTAGGCGTGCGTGCACCGCTCACGGACGAGGAGCGGGAGGAGCTGTTCGGGGTCGACCCGGCGCACCACCACGTTCTTCCCGCCGTGCACGAACACGGGAATGCCGTACAGCTGGTAGTTGCCGATGTGGAACATCGGTCCCGCGTTGAGGAAGGCCGCTTCCTGACCGATGTCGCCCATCCAGGCGCCGTTGGCTCCCATGGCCAGCAGGTTGCGGTGCGAGAGCATGGAGCCGCACTGGCGTCCGCTGATCGCCGCCGTGTAGATGACCAGAAGCGCGGTGTCCGGATCGACGTCCAGGTCCGGATCGTCCACCGCGCCGGACGCGAGGAAGCGCTCGTATCCGTCCTCGTCCGTCTCGGCTCCGTCGTGGCGCAGCCACAGGGTCTTGCGGCCGGCGGTCTCGGCGAGCGCCTTGCCGACGGTCTCCCCGATCTCCTCCTGCTGCCAGATGACGACCTTCGGATCGAAGTCCTCGATCGCGAAGACCATCTCCGGTGCGGCCCAGCGCCAGTAGCCGGGGCAGACCATGGCCCCGATCTTGGCCGCAGCTCCCAGGAGCTCGTACACCCGGAAGGAGTTCTGGCCGAGCCAGAGGATCCGGTCCCCCGCCTTCACCCCCGCGGAGGCGAGCGCGTTGGCGAGCCGGTTGGTCCTGACGTCCAGTTCGGACCAGGTGAGGCGCAGGTCGCCGTCGACGAGCGCGACGGAGTCGGCGAAGGAACGGCGATGCTCCCTGATCACATCGCCGAAGGTCATGTGGCGGTTCGTGGTCACTGACGCTCCTGTCGAGGGGTCCGAGGTTCGATGCGGGGAACTATATAGTTATATAATTAAGCGATAGGTTGCCGCCAGTGGCACTCGGGGCCGCCGGAGCGGTCTCGCGCCCCCGGCCGACCACCCCGGCACCCCCTTCGCAACGAACATCGAGCTCAGTATATTTAGTTAGACCATTCAACTATGCTTCCCATTACCTGGCAAGCACCTGGAGGCCCGATGTACGACCTGTCCCCCGACCTCGTGGTGACCGCTCACGGAGCGGTCCGGCTGCTGGAGCTCAACCGTCCGGACCAGCTGAACTCCACCAGCGAGGGCTTGCACACCGCACTGGCGGAGGTGTGGGACCGCGTCGCCGCCGATGCCGAGGCCAGAGCGGTCGTGGTGACCGGTCGCGGGCGCGCGTTCAGCGCCGGAGGGAACTTCGAGGTGATGCGGAGGGTCCAGCGCGACGAGGCGTTCCGTCACCAGAACGTCGTCGAGGCGCGCCGGATCATCACCGGGATGGTGCGCTGCCCCGTTCCGATCGTCTCGGCGATCAACGGTCCGGCGGTCGGGCTCGGATGCAGTCTCGCGCTGCTGAGCGACATGGCCGTGATGGCGGAGAGCGCCCACATCGCCGACCCGCACCTCCAGGTGGGACTCGTGGCCGGTGACGGCGGCGCGCTGGTCCTGCCGCTGATCGTGGGGCTCGCACGCGCCAAGGAGCTGCTCTTCCTGGGACGGAAGGTGAGCGCCCCGGACGCCGAGCGTCTCGGCCTGGTCAACTCGGTCGTCGCCGACGACCAGGTGCTGGAGGAGGCCATGAGGCTCGCGCAGCGCCTGGCGGATCTGCCCGTCCAGGCGCTGCGCGACACCAAGCGGGCGGTGAACCTGCACCTGGAACAGGCGATGTCCGCGGTCATGGAGGTCGCGCTGACCGCCGAACGGGAGAGCATGCACTCCCCCGAGCACGTGGCGCTCGTGGACAAGCTCCTGTCGAAGAAGTGAGGCAGCGGCCGTCCGTCACCCGCTTCGCACGGCCGTCCGCACGGCCACGACACCACAGGAGTGATCATGCATTTCGCCTTCGACGAGACGCAGGAGGACCTGCGCCGGACGGTACGCGATTTCCTCGCCGACACGGCCTCGGAGAACGAGACTCGTCGCGTCATGAAGACCGAGCGCGGCCATGACGAGGCCGTCTGGCGGCGCATGGGCGCGGAGCTCGGCCTTCAGGGGCTCGCCGTGCCGGAGGAGTACGGAGGCGCCGGCGCCGGGCCGGTCGAGGTCGGGCTCGTCATGGAGGAGATGGGCCGGGCCCTGCTGTGCGCGCCCTTCCTCTCGTCCGCGGTGCTGGCGACGACGGCGATCGTCCGCAGCGACGACGAGCGGGCACGTGCCGAGCTGCTGCCGGGTCTGGCGTCCGGTGACTCCGTCGCCACCCTGGCGCTGACCGAGGACTCGGCCCGCTGGGACCGCGAGGGCGTGGCCCTCTCCGCCCGTCCCGCCGGAGACGGCTGGCTGCTCGACGGCCACAAGACGTTCGTCCTCGACGGCGCCACGGCCGACGTCGTCCTCACCGTCGCCCGGACGGCCGAGGGCATCGGCCTCTTCCGGGTCGACGCCGGTGCGGAGGGCCTCACCCGGTCCGTCCTGCCGACTCTGGACCCGACCAGGCGTCAGGCTCGGCTCGAGTACCGGGGCGTGGCGGCGCGGCCCCTCCGGACACGCGGGGACGGGTGGGACCTGGTGGCCGCGGTGCTCCACCACGGCATCGCCGCCCTGGCGGCCGAACAGGTCGGCGTCGCCTCTCGCGTTCTCGACATGGCCGTGGAATACGCGAAGGTCAGGCATCAGTTCGGGCGGGCCATCGGATCATTCCAGGCCGTCAAGCACCTGCTGGCCGACGTGCTCATGGACGTGGAATCGGCGAGGGCCGCCGCCTACGCCGCCCTCCTCGCCCTGCAGGACGGTCGGGACGTGCCCGCGGCGACGAGCCTGGCGAAGGCGTTCTGCTCGGACGCGTGTCTGAAGGCCACGGAGAGCAACATCCAGGTCCACGGCGGGATCGGGTTCACCTGGGAGCACCCGGCTCACCTGTACTTCAAGCGCGCGAAGACCTCGCAGCTGCTCTTCGGCGACCCCGCTCACCACCGTGAACTCCTGGCGCAGGCCATCGGTGTATGAACCACGACCGGGCCCGCGGCGGCACAGCGCAGTGACATCGACTCGCCGGACACCACTTCACGGTGCCGCCGCGGCTCCTGAAGGAGATCGAGCGGCGCGCATGACCAGCGCGGCGGCCGCCGGGCGGCGGCCCGCCGGATTCGAGCAGCTCCGGGAGTAACCGTGTATCCAGGGACATTCGCCGACACATGCCCCGACCGCCCCGCCGTGGTGATGGGAGGGTCCGGGCAGGTCGTCACCTACCGCGACCTCGATCGCCGCTCCAACCGGATCGCCCACCTGCTGCGTCACCAGGGCCTGCGCCCCGGTGACACTCTCGCGGTCGTGAGCGAGAACCGGCGGGAGGTCTTCGATCTCGCCTGGGCCGCCCAGCGCTCGGGTCTCCAGTTGACGATGGTCAACCACCATCTCACCCCCGAGGAGTCGGCCTACATCGTCGCCGACAGCGGCGCCAAGGTGGTCGTGCTGACGCCTGCGACGGCCGAGTGCGCCGACGCACTCGCCCCCGCGGAGATCCCGGCGCTCGAACGCCGGCTGATGATCGGCGAGGCGGCGGTTCCCGGATGGGAGCGGTTCGAGGAGGTCGTGGCCGGTTTCCCGGCGACCCCGGTCCCGGACGAGTGCGAGGGCGACATCATGCTCTACTCCTCCGGGACGACCGGACGCCCGAAGGGCATCCTGCGGGAGGTGACCGGCGCGCCGATCGGAAGCCATCCGGACGTCCCGGGCCATTGGCTGCGCGAGACCCTGGGCATGCGGCCGGGTGACGTGTACCTCTGCCCGGCCCCGCTCTACCACGCGGCGCCGCTGGCCTGGTCGATGGCGTGTCATCGCACGGGGGCGACGGTCGTCGTCATGGAGCGCTTCGAGCCCGAGCAGGCCCTCCGCCTGATCGAGCGGCACCGGGTGACGCACAGCCAGTGGGTGCCGACCATGTTCGTCCGGATGTTGAAACTGCCCGAGCGGATCCGCCGGCGCTACGACCTGTCGAGCCTGCGGTCGGCCGTGCACGCCGCCGCCCCGTGCCCCGTGCCGGTCAAGCACCGGATGATCGAGTGGTGGGGCCCGATCCTGTACGAGTTCTACTCGGCCACCGAGGGCATCGGCGCCACGGCGATCACGTCGGAGGAATGGCTGCGGAAGCCGGGCTCGGTGGGACGCCCGCTGCTGGGCACACCGCGGATCCTCGACGAACAGGGCCGGGAGCTCCCCGCCGGCGAGGTGGGCGTCGTCTGGTTCGAGGGCGGTACGCCGTTCGAGTACCGCGGCGATCCCGGCAAGACGGCCGCCGCGACCGACCGGCACGGCCGCCGGACGGTGGGCGACATGGGCCGGCTGGACGAGGACGGCTTCCTGTACCTCACCGACCGGGCGACCAACATGATCATTTCCGGCGGGGTCAACATCTACCCGCAGGAGGTGGAGAACGCGCTGATCCTCCACCCCGACGTCGCCGACGCCGCGGTCCTCGGCGTCCCGGACCACGACATGGGCGAACAGGTCAAGGCGGTCGTCCAGCTCGAGGACGGGAGCCCGGCGGACCATGACACGGCCGAGCGCCTGTTCGAGCACTGCCGTGCGCAACTGGCGGGCTACAAGTGCCCCCGTTCGCTGGAGTTCACCGGCGACCAGCTGAGGAGCCCGGCCGGCAAGGTCCGCGTCGAGCCGCTGAGACGGCGATTCGGCTCCGGGCCCGGCCCCTTCGTCAGGGGCGACGGCCAAGGGCGCACCCAGCGACAATAAAGTATAATTATCTAACTACTAAGGAGGTGCGCCGTGGACCTCTCCTATCCTCCCGAGGCCGAGGCGTTCCGCGCGGAGGTCAAGGAGTTCCTCTCGGAGCACCTGCCCGCGGACTGGGCCGGCATCGGCTCGCTGGACGAGGAACCGGCGTGGGAGTTCGCCCGTAAGTGGCGCGTCCTGCTCGCCGAGCGCGGGTACCTGTCCATCGCCTGGCCGGAGCGGTACGGGGGCCGGGGACTGACCAAACTCCACCAGGTCGTCCTCATGGAGGAGCTTGCGCTGGCGGGTGTCCCGTTCGGGCTCCCCCACGACACCTTCGGCGTCAAGATGCTGGCGAACACGCTGCTCAAGTGGGGCACGGAAGAGCAGAAGTCGCGCTTCCTGCCCCGCATCCTCAGCGGCGAGGACGTCTGGTGCCAGGGGTACTCGGAGCCCGATGCCGGTTCCGACCTCGCCTCCCTGACGACCCGCGCCGACCGGGACGGCGACGAGTGGGTCGTCAACGGGCAGAAGGTGTGGACCTCCGGAGCCCACGAGGCCAACTGGATCTTCGTGCTGGCGCGCACCGATCAGCACGCCTCCAAGCACCGTGGCATCTCCTTCATGCTGGTGCCGCTCGACCAGCCCGGCGTCGAGGTGCGCCCGTTCCGCATGATGAGCGGCCAGGTGCATTTCAACGAGGTGTTCTTCACCGGGGCCCGGACGCGCACCGACCTGGTCGTGGGCGGCGTGAACAACGGCTGGACCGTCGCGCAGAGCCTGCTGGGCGTGGAACGCGGCGAGGAGGCCGCGACCAATCCGATCCTCTTCAAGGCCGAACTGGAACGCCTGATCGAGCTCGCCCGCACCTACGGCAAGGACACCGACCCGGTGATCCGGCAGCGCATCGCCTGGTGCTGGTCGAAGGTCGAGATCATGCGCCATCTCGGCAACCGCATCCTGACCGGATGGCTGAAGGGCGCGGAGCCCGGTCCCGAGTCCTCCATCGCCAAGCTCTACTGGAGCGAGTACCACCTGAAGGTCACCGAGCTGGCCATGGACATCATGGGCATGCACGCCCAGGTACCGGCCGGTCGGCCGCCACTGCGGACGTATCGCACCGACGATCCGGGCGCGGCCAACTCCTCGGGTTCCTGGTCGACGACCTACCTCATCGCGCGCTCCGGGACCATCTACGCCGGAACGTCCCAGGTGCAGCGGAACATCCTCGCCGAGAAGGTCCTCGGGCTGCCCCGCGAACCGCGCCCGGCCCAGCCCTGAGTCCGTCCCCCCATTCCGCTCCCCCGACTAAGGAGTGCCATGTCCGTCACGTACGCAGACTTCACGGCCCTGAAGTTCGACCGCCCCGCCCCCGGCGTGCTGAGGCTCGTCCTCGACGCTCCCAACCTCAACGCCGTCGATCCGCGGATGCACCGTGAACTCGCCGACGTCTGGCCGGTGATCGACCGGGACGAGGAGACCCGGGCGGTGCTGGTGCAGGGCGCGGGCAAGGCGTTCTCCGCCGGAGGAACGTTCGAGTCCATCGAGCACATGGCGGACGATTACGCGGTGCGCGTGCGCGTCATGCGCGAGGCCCGCGACATGGTGTACGGCGTCCTGAACTGTTCCAAGCCGGTGATCTCGGCCATCCACGGCCCCGCGGTCGGGGCCGGCCTCGTGATCGGCATGATGGCCGACATCTCGGTGGTCGGACGCACGGCGAAGATCGTGGACGGCCACACCCGACTGGGCGTCGCGGCCGGCGACCACGCCGCCATCTGCTGGCCGCTCCTCTGCGGGATGGCCAAGGCCAAGTACTACCTGCTCACCTGCGAGACCCTCACGGGCGAGGAGGCCGAGCGCATCGGCCTGGTGTCCAAGTGCGTCGAGGACGACCGGGTGCAGGAGGAGGGCCTCCGGCTCGCCACGTCCCTCGCCGCCGGAGCCACGAGCGCCATCAGCTGGACCAAACGCTCCCTCAACCACTGGTACCGGAGCGCTTCGCCGATCTTCGAGGCGTCCCTCGGGCTGGAGTTCCTCGGCTTCGGCGGTCCCGAGGTGCTGGAGGGGGTGGCCTCGCATCGGGAGAAGCGGCGTCCCGACTTCGAGGCGGTCGGGCGGAAGAACCCCCTGGACCTGTGATGCTCCGATCGATTCAAAAGTAGAACTAATTTACATATCTAACTGTTTCGGGCTACGCTGCGGCCAGGGCGCACGCCGGCCCCGCCCGGAACGAAGGAGTGGTCGATGACGAAGACCAGGCCCGTCGCCGAGGAGCTGTTCACCTGGCCCTCGGACGAACCACGATTGATCGGCTCGCAGTGCGCCGAGTGCGGAACGGTCGCCTTCCCCGCGGCCGACCACTGCGCGCGCTGCGGCGGAGCGGAGGCCACGCGCCGGCTGCTCTCGGACCGAGGGACTCTCTGGACCTTCACCACCCAGGGGTTCCGCCCCCCGTCCCCGCCGTACGACGGCAACGACACGGCCGACACGTTCCGGCCGTACACCGTCGGCTACGTGGAGCTTCCCGAGGACATCCTGGTCGAGGCCCGGCTCACCGAGCCCGACCCCGAGGCACTGCGCATCGGCCAGCCGATGCGCATGGTCGTCGTCCCGTACAGCGTGGCGGACGACGGCACCGAGATCCTGACGTTCGCGTTCGCGCCGGTCGGCGCCACCGAGGAGGCGTGATGGAAGCCGTGATCATCGGCGTGGGGCTGCACCCCTTCGGCCGGTTCCCCGGCAAGTCGGCGATGGACATGGGAGCCGAGGCCGTGCGCTCCGCGCTCGCGGACGCCGGGGTGCGGTGGCCGCAGATCCAGGGCGGCTTCATCGGCAGCCTGGAGGTGGCCAATCCCGACGCGATCGTGGGCCGTCTCGGCCTGACGGGCGTCCCGCTGCGCGGCGTCTTCAACGGGTGCGCCACCGCCGGAACGGCGATCTCCATGGCGGCGAACGCCATCGAGACCGGCGAGCACGATCTCACCATCGCCATCGGCATGGACAAGCATCCGCGCGGTGCGTTCGCGGCCGATCCCTCGGTGGCGGGCCTGCCGGACTGGTACGGCCAGACCGGCATGTTCCTCACCACCCACTTCTTCGGCATGAAGATCAACCGCTACATGCACGACCACGGCATCACCGAGCGGACGCTCGCACGGGTCGCGGCGAAGAACTTCCGGAACGCCTCCGGCAACGAGAAGGCCTGGCGGCGCACGCCGCTCTCGGAGGAGGAAATCCTCGCCTCTCCGGTGCTCAACTACCCGCTCCGGCAGTACATGTACTGCGGTCCGGACGAGGGCGCCGCCGCCGTCGTCATGTGCCGCGCGGATCAGGCCCACAAGTACACCTCCAACAAGCCCGTGCGGGTCCGGGCCAGCGTGCTGCGCAGCCGGCGAGCGGGAGCCTTCGAGGTCCAGAGCCCGGCGATGCCGCTCGGCGAGCACGCGCCGAGCCCCACCGTGGACGCCTCCCGCGCCGCCTACGAGGCCGCCGGGATCGGGCCGGAGGACGTCGACATCGCCCAGCTGCAGGACACCGACGCCGGCTCGGAGATCATTCACATGGCCGAGAACGGGCTGTGCAAGGACGGCGAGCAGGAACGCCTCATCGCCGAGGGCGCGACCGAGCCCGGCGGCCGCCTGCCGGTCAACACCGACGGCGGACTGATCGGCAACGGGGAACCGATCGGCGCCTCGGGACTCCGGCAGGTGCACGAGATCGTGCACCAGCTCCGCGGCACGGCCGGAGCCCGTCAGGTCCCCGGGACGCCGAGAGTCGGTTACACCCACCTGTACGGCGCTCCGGGCGTCTCGGCCGTCACCGTTCTTTCCACCTGACCGCAAGGTCGACACGACGTTCAGGAAGCACACCGATGGCTCATGACAAGGAAGCCGGCGTCCCCGACCTCGAGTCGTTCACGGCGGAGGTCCGGGCGTTCCTCGAGGCGCACGCTCCCGGCGCCGCGGCGCGCGAGGGAGGCGCCCGTGAGTTCGCCTGGGGCACGGGCGACGACCGGATGGCATATTTCAGCTCCGACCCGCCCGAAGAGGAGCGACGCAAGATCGATGAGGCGCGGGCCTGGCAGCGCACCAGATACGAGAACGGCTTCGGCTGGATCACCGGTCCCGAGCAGTACGGGGGCCGGAACCTCACCCCCGTCCACGACATGGTCTACAACGCGATCGAGTCCGAGTACGACGTCCCCGACACCGGCGTCCTCAGCGTGGTCGGCCTGGGGATGATCGGGCCGACGATCCTCGCCCACGCCCGGGACGAGATCAAGGAGCGGTGGCTCCCCGCGATGTACAGTGGCGAGGCGATCGCCTGCCAGCTGTTCAGCGAGCCGGAGGCCGGCTCCGACCTGGCGAGCGTGCGGACGCGCGCCGTCCGGGACGGCGACGCGTGGGTGCTGAACGGCCAGAAGGTCTGGACCTCGGTGGCGCACCACAGCAGGCTCGGCCTCGCGCTGACCCGGACCGCCCCGGACGCCCCGAAGCACAAGGGGATCACCGCCTTCCTGGTGGACATGACCCTTCCCGGCGTCGAGGTCAGGCCGCTGCGGCAGATGACCGGCGGGGCGGACTTCAACGAGGTGTTCCTCAACGACGTCCGAGTGCCGGACGACCACCGCCTGGGCGAGGTCGACGGCGGGTGGACGGTGGCGATGACCACGCTGATGAACGAGCGCGCCACCGTCGGGGGCGACGACGGCGGGCCGGCCGCGGCCGCCCTGACGCCCGAACGGCTCTACGCGGTGCTCCGGGCCAGCTGGACGCTGGACGACCGCGCCGTGCGGGCCCAGGTCGCGGAGTTGCTGGCGGACGTCATGGCGACCGAGCACCTCAACGCACGCGCGCTGCGCGGGATGCGGGCCGGGGTGACGCCCGGCCCCGAGATGTCGGTGTCGAAGCTGATGTACGCACAGAATCTCACGCGCGCGGCGCATCTGGTGACGGACGTGTTCGGTCCCCGCGCCATCGCCGACTCGGGTGAGTGGGGGACCTACGCGTGGTCGGAGCTCCTGCTCGCGACACCCGCGCTCCGGATCCTCGGAGGAACGGAGGAGATCATGAAGAACATCCTCGCCGAACGGGTGCTCGGCCTTCCCAAGGAGCCGGGCATCGACACCCGTTCGCCGTTCCGCGAACTGCGTCGTTCGGCCACCGGAGAGGGGGCGGCATGACCGGCATCGTCCGACTCTCCGAGGTGGAGCTCGGCGAGCTCCGCTCCTCCGTGCGGAGCTTCCTGGAGGCCAAGTCCTCGGAGGAGGCCGTCCGCAAGGTGATCGAGACCGAGCCGCGGTACGACCCGCAGGTGTGGGCGCAGATGGCCGAACAACTGCGTCTGCCCGGCCTGATCATTCCCGAGGAGTACGGCGGGGACGGCTTCGGCCAGGTGGCGCTCGCGGCGGTGCTGGAAGAGATGGGCAGAGCCCTGCTGTGCTCTCCGTTCTTCGCGACGGTGGTCCTCGCCGCGCAGGCGCTGCTGGCCTCCGGTGACCGGGAGGCCTGCGCGGAACTCCTCCCCGGGATCGCGGCGGGCACGACGACCGCCGCGCTCGCGGTCGGCGAGAAGACCGGGGCCTGGGACCCCGTGCAGGTGGAGACGCGAGCGGTCCGGCAAGGCGACGACGTCGCCGGATGGACGCTGACCGGCACGAAGTCGTTCGTCATCGATGGCGCATCGGCCGATCTTCTCCTCGTGATCGCGCGGACGACCGCCGGGCCGTCGCTGTTCGCCGTGGACCGTGCCGCCACCGGCCTGAGCGCGGAACCGCTGGAGGTGCTCGACCCGACCAGGGCCATGGCGCGGCTCCGTTTCCAAGGCACTCCGGCCCGTCTGGTGGGGACCGACGGGGCGGGCGGCCGGCTGATGGCGCGCGTTCTCGACCTGGCGACGGCCGGTCTCGCCGCGGAGCAGACGGGCGGGGCCGAGCGCTGCCTGGAGAGCGCGACGGCGTACGCGGGCACCCGGGTGCAGTTCGGCCGCCTGATCGGCAGCTTCCAGGCCGTCAAGCACAAGTGCGCCGAGATGCTCGTCCAGGTCGAGCTGGCCCGCGCCAGTGCGCGCGAGGCCGCGCAGATCGCCGACACGGGAGACGAGGCGGCCTTCGCGGTGGCGTCTAGCGCCGCCCATGTGTGCTGCTCACGGGCGTACATGTTCGCCGCGGCGGAGAACATCCAGGTTCACGGCGGGATCGGCTTCACCTGGGAGCACCCTGCGCACCTGTACTTCCGGCGCGCCAAGTCCTCGCAGCTGCTCTTCGGCGGCCCGGCCGCGTCTCACGAGCGCTTCCTGGAACGCCTCGGCTTCTGATCTCGGGCTTCTGACCCTCGCACGTCCCCGGCCCGCCGCGCCCGCGGCGGGCCTTCCCGTGCCTGAAGCCGCCGGCCGCGATGGCCGGATTGTCAACGACGGCCGAATCCTGGCTCTGGCGCACATTCCGTGAAGCGGGTCCGTGTCAGTCGGCCAGGAGGATGCGTTTGCGCAGGAGGTCGGGGTTGGCTCGGCCGTACATCTGTCTCTTGATCATTTTGATCCGGTTGACGTGTCCTTCGACGGGGCCGGAGCTGTAGGGCAGGGTGAGCCCGGCGGTGGCGGCGTCCTGGTCGCGGCGCAGCCCGGTGACAAAGGAGTGCAGTTCGGGCAGGTCCTCACCGGCAACGGCGGTCATCCAGGTCTCGAGCCACCGACCGTGGCGGTGGACCATCATCTCGGCGAACTCGCGGACTCGATCGCGCAGCACGGCCAGCTGCGGGCAGGTGGCGCAGAGCGTGTCGATGCGGTGCCGGTCACCGGGGTCCAGGTGGGCGGGGTTGCTCAGGAACCAGGCGGTGGCCTGGCGGACCGTCGGCGGCCGCGGGGCGGCCGGCGCGGGCGGGCCGGTCCGCCAGGGCTGGAGGTGCTGCCGGACCGTGGTGAGGGCGCCGCGGTATCCGCGTTCGCGTAGTTCTGCGTGGAGCCGCCGGGCGTTGGTGCATCCCTGGTTCCAGCGCTGCCGCAGGTAGGCGTCGTAGGCCTCGATGTCCTTGGTGCGCTGGCCGGTGCCGTTGTGGACCAAGAGCAGGTCGGGGTCGGCGGCCCGGGCGAACCGCCGGACGGTGTTTCGGCTGAGCTGCAGCTCGTCGGCGATCCGCATGATGGTGCCGCCCTGAGCCAGCAGGTCGTGGACGGCGGCGTGGCGCTGCCGGGTGCGGACGGCGACCCGGTCGTTTCTGCCTTCGGGGGAACGGGAGGTGCGCGGGCCGGGTAGCGCGTCGGGCCCGTTCTCCCGTTCTGCGAGGACGTGAAGGTGGTGGCGATGCCGGGCCACTGCCCGTTCGACGGCGTCACCGAGGTTCCGCCACATATGCCAGCGGTCGGCGACCTGGATCGCCTCCGGCGCGCCCCGGGCGACGCCCCCTCGGCATAGGCTCCGGCCCGGTCCCGGCAGACGATCTCGACACCGGCATGTGCTCGCAGCCAGGCGGCCAGGGTGTCGGCGGTCCGGTCGGCCAGGACCTCGACCGGCCGGCCGCAGGTGATATCGATGAGGATCGACCCGTAGACGTGTCCGCGGCGCAGCGCGAAGTCGTCCACGCCCAGCACACGCGGTGTTGGTGCGGCGGGTTCGGGCAAAGCGCGGATCAGGCGGTTCAGCGTCGTCCGGCCCACCGAGCCCGCCAGCCGTCCGGCCAGGCGGGCACCCGCCCGGCCGCCCAGCGCCAGCGCGATCGCCCGCAACGCCTCCCCGGCTCCGGTGCTGCGGCGGCCGTAGCGGACCGTCAGGCCCGGAACCTGCTCGACGAAGGTCCGCCTGGCGCAGGCCTCGTTGCCGCACCGGAACCGGTGAACCCGCAGATGGATGAGCACCTCCTGCCGGCCGACCGCGGTGTCGGACAGCCGCCGCTCGTAGTGGCTGTGCCTACGCCGCGACCGCGTCCCGCACCCCGGGCATCCGGCCTCACGCGTCGTGGTCCGAGCCATGATCCGCACCGAGGCTCCGCAGCGGGTCACCCCCTCCACGGACACACGGGCCAGGTGAGGAAGCAGTACGGTCACCAGTTCCTTGATCGACACACCCGCGATGCTCGCGATCACGACATCGGCTACCGGCCAGAACGCCCGAACCGTGACCTACCGGACCAGCACCTTCACGGAATGTGTGCCAGAGCCAGTTTTCACGCGTCGTCGACACCGGATCTCCGGGCAAGACGACGGCGCCGTGATGTGGCAGGGATGTCCACATCACGGCGCCGGTTCGCGGGTGTCCGAACGCTCCTCAGGCGAACACCACGCGCGGATCGTCGCTGCCGCACGCGCAGCGTTCGGTGCGTACCGTCCCCCGCGTTTCCAGGACGAACTCTCGTCCCGCCGCCGTCCGCACCGCCGCGGCCATCAAGACCAGACGGCCCTCCCGCTCGCCGACCGTCCACTCCGCTCGGTTGACGTGCGCTCCGGCGCGCTCGGGGCACTCGATGGCCAGGGCGGGTCCCAGTGTCGAGAGGACCGCTGCGGACACTCCGGCGTTGCGCAGGCGTTCGGCGCCTTCCGGGCGGGCCAGGATGACCGGGGTGTCCCGGAGAAGGTCACCGATCATGACCTGGCCGCTCAGCGCTTCCAGCGTCTCCCCGGACAGACCGAGGATGGCGTGGAGGTCGAGCTCGCGATGGAAGACCCTGGTGCGCACGTGGTCCCAGCCCATCGCCTCCACGCTGCCGTACACGACGCCCAGGTTGCGGAGCGCCTCGATGACCGGCTGGAACCAGACGCCTTCATGGCCCGAGAAGCTGACGGCCACCTGTTGGCCGCGCTTCAGCCCGTGCGCCTCGAGCCGTTCCTGAGTCCAGGCGGCGTCACGCGCGAGGTCGTCCCAGCCGACTTCGCAGTCGACGGCGCCTTCCGGCCCGGGAACCGCGAGAAGATAGGCGATGGGCGGGTGATCGAGCATGCAGGCCCGGGAGAGCGTCTCCTGACGCGCCATCACCGCTTCACCACCCTCGGGAACTTGGCCACACTCCGCACCGTCTGCATGAGCTCCTCCTCGGTATGCAGTTCCAGCTCGGGCTCCACTCCGGTCCGCCCGCCGATGCCCGCCCGCAGCCGATCGGCGAGATCGGCGGTGTCGGTGGTCAGGAACGGGTCGTAGCCGACGCGCACGAGGAGCCGGTCCACCTCCCGCGCCGGCCGGACGATCTGGAACACGCCCGCGACGGTCTCCGGCTCGGCCTCCACGGCCTGCCACACGTCGCCCAGGACGACGGGCCTGCCGCCGACCAGGGTCTCGTCACCGCGTCGCCCCGACACCCACATGCGCCCGTGAGTCCGGCCGCAGCCGCAGGTCTCGTTCGACACCCGCACCAGGTCCTCGCTGCGATAGCGGATGAGCGGCGCCGCGCGGTTGTCGAGATCGGTGGCGACGAGCTCGCCGATCTGTCCCTCTTCGACCGGTTCATTGCCGGAGGGGTTCAGGCATTCGGCGAAGACGGTGTCCTCCCACAGGTGGAAACCGTCGTGCTCTCGGCATTCCCAGGCCGTCCCCGTGTCCGCCGCGCTGGTGTACTCGTAGAGCTCGACGCCCCACTCGTTCTGCACCTTCTGCCGCATCCGCGGGCTGATCGGCTGCCCGGCGCACGAGGCGCCCTTGAGCGACGAGAAGAGTTCCTTGAGGTCGTACTCCTTCTCCATGTGCTCCAGCTCGACCAGCTGCGGGTACATCAGCTGCATGTAGGCGGGCCGGTAGCGCCGGACCGCCTCCAGCGTCTCCCGCATGCGCCCGAACCAGGTGTTCGTGGAGATCACGACGGCGCCGAGGGCGTGGTAGCCGTAATCCATGAGGTTCCGGAACGTCCCGGGCGGGCTCAGGACCCGGTCGCCCGGCCGCAGGCCCAGTTCCCAGAGATCCCGCAGCTGCGCGGTGACCAGTGGCGGGGCCCCGTCCCAGATCTCCGCGAAGAACTCCGGATCGCCCGTCGTCCCCGAACTGGAGGTGATCGAGTTCAGCTCGGAGGGCTGGACGTGCAGCAGCCCTCCGAAGGGGTCCCCGGTGCGAGCCCGGTAGGCACGGAGGACGTCCTTCCCGAAGGACGGAATGCGTTCCCGGAAGTCCTCCAAGGACGAGATGTCCCGCGGATGCACCCCGTGGGAGTCCCAGAGCTCGCGATAGAACGGCGAGTTCTCGTAGGCGGCGGGCACCAAATCCAGGACACGCTTCTCCTGGAGTTCTCGGAGCGCCGTCCGAGACATCGTCTCCACCGCTGGTTCTAGGTATCTGTCTTCCGGCAAGGGCCCTCCTCGTCATGGGCTCGGGAAGGTCGCTCCGAGCGGCGCCGGTGGCCGTGCGGGCGGCGCTCGCACGGCCGGAGCCAAGGCAGAACGCGGCCGCAGGGCGTTGATGTGATGCAGGCCACCCACATCATGCGACGAGAACGTTAAATCAGTCAACTGATTCAGCGAAACCGATGACCTGTGGGCGTCGCACCGCTAGCCCGCCGCGCGGCTCGGGCGCCAGCTCGCGCCGAGCAGGAGCACCGCTCCCCCCACACCGCCGACGATGGCGATCGCCGCGCCGAGTCCGCCGCGAAGGTCGTCCTCGATCCCGAGCATCCGGTCGACCGACACCGTCCCCGCGCCGAGCAGCGCGAGGGCCACGCAGGCCACCGCGATGACGAGCACGTACTCGTAACCGTCACGGAAGATGAAGAAGCCGTTCTTGCGATGCGCGGTGACGCCCGCCACCACCATCGTGCCCACCACGAACGCACAGGCGAGCGGCGCGACAAGGCCGACCACCAGGGCGGTTCCCGCCGCGATCTCACCGACTCCGCTGAGCAGCGCGTGGACCTTGGCCGGCCGCATGCCGAGCGAGGCGAACCAGCCGGCGGTACCCGCCACTCCACCGCCACCCCAAAGATGGTTGCAACCGTGGAGCACCATCGTCACCCCTACAACCGCCCGTACGAGCAGGGCCGCCACGTCGATCGCCGTCATGTGCCATCACCTCTTCGTTCCTGGCGCGCCAGCCCATGAAGTGAAAGCTAGCGAGTTGTATTTATATAGCTATATTAGGGGGAGAGACCCACCCACCACGAGAGGACGGCCGATGAGCGGCGCACTCCCCTACCGGATGATCGACTTCGACACGCACTCGTACGAGACGACGGACTGCTTCACCCGCTTCATGCCGAAGGACAAGCTCGACACCGCGGTGCAGCTGGTGAAGCTCGCCTCCGGCGACCAGGTCCTGCTCGCCAACCACAAGATCATCAACGCCCTGGAGCACAAGAACCTGGACAAGGCCTACGTGCCGGGCTCCCTCGCCGAGATGCTCCGGCAGCGCTCCCAGGGCGACACCGCCGACGCCGAGCGCTTCTTCGAGGACTTCAGGGACGAGTACCTCGACCGGGACGCGCGGCTGGCGAAGATGGACGAGCAGGACATCGAGCGCGCGCTGATGTACCCCGGCGGCTGGGGCCTGCTCGCCGAGGCGTACCTGGACGGCGTCGAGCCGCTCTACGACAACCTGCGCTCGTTCAACCGGTGGATGAACGAGGACTGGGGCTTCGCCTACAAGGACCGGATCTACGCCCCCGCCATGCTCTCGCTCCGCGACCTCGACCACGCGGTCGCCGAACTCGAAGCGGTCCTCGACGCGGGCGCCCGGTTCATCCTGCTCCCCGCCGGGCCGGCCTACGGCCGCTCGCCGGGCGACCCCTACTTCGACCCGTTCTGGTCCCGCATCAACGAGGCCAAGGCGAACGTGGCGTTCCACATCTCGGAGTTCCACTACCAGGCCAACGTCGCCTCCCACTGGGGCTGGGGGCTCGTGCCGCCCTTCCAGTTCTCCGCCTGGCAGTGGCAGAACACCTACGGCGAGCGCCCCATCACCGACACCCTCTCCGCCCTGATCTTCGACAACCTCTTCGGCCGCTACCCGAACATCAACGTGGTGGTCAGCGAGTTCGGCGCGGAATGGGTGCCGCACTTCCTCAAGCACATGGACAAGAGCCGCGGCATGGGCCGCAACGGCGTCTGGCTCGGCGGCCAGCTCGCCGAGCGCCCGAGCCACGTCTTCCACAGGCACGTCAAGGTGGTCCCCTACCCCGAGGACGACATCATCGCCCTGGCCGACCGGCTCGGAACCGTGGACTCGCTCGTGATGGGATCCGACTGGCCGCACGCCGAGGGGCTCGCCGACCCCAAGGACTACTACGACAAGGTCGCCGGCCTCGGCGACGGAGCCCGCAAGAAGTTCCTGCGCGACAACGCGTTGACCGTGCTGACCGGCTGATCCGGCCCGTGGCTCCGGCGCCGGCCGCTCTCCGGGTGACGCTGCCGAAGCGCCGCGGTCCCACCGTGGACCGCGGCGGCCTTCGGCGACGTCCACGCGAAGATCCCGCCCCCACCGCCGGCCCGTGCCCGGATCCGACTTCCGGATCACAGCAGGGGCAGTAGCCCCAAGGTCGTGGCGGCGGTCGAACCGGCGTCGACGGGAAGCGTGGCCGCGGTGATCCATGAGCTCTCCGGGCCGGCGAGAAAGAGCGCGGCCCAGGCGACGTCCCAGGCCGTCCCCTCGGTGGCCAGCAGATTAGCCCTCCGGCGCAGATCACGCCCCTCGGAACCGCCGTGATCACCGATCGGGGTGTGCAGATGACCGGGAACGAGGCAGTTCACCCGTATCCCGTAACGTCCCCAGGAGTACGCAAGGTCCCGCGTCAGCGCGATGACCCCCGCCTTCGACGCCCCATAGGCGCCACTGCCGAAGGCGCGAATCGCGGCGGCCGACGAGACGTTGACGATGGCGCCTCCCCCTGCCGCGCGGAGATGCGGCAGCGCGGCTCGGCTCGTGACCGCGCATCCGCGCAGGTTGACCGCCATGACGCGGTCCCATTCACGTAGATCGGGAGCGTCGATCGCCCCACCGGTCACGCCGGTGTTGTTCACCAGAACGTCCAGCCGTCCCGTGGACGCCACAAGATCCGCCGTGGCCCGCTCGACGGCCTCCTCGTCCGTCACGTCGGCGGCGAAGGGCATCGCATGGCCGCCCTGCTCGCCGATGAGAGCGCAGGTCCGGTCCGCACGGGACCCGTCGCGGTCGAGGACTCCCACCACCGCCCCCTGCGCCGCGAGCAACAGGGCGATGGCGGCACCCGTACCCAGGAAATCCGCGTCGGGCCCGCCGCCACCACCGGCCACGAGAGCGACGCGTCCGCGCATCCTCGTGCCCCGCCTCGGCAGCGAAGCCGCCTCCAGCCGCGGTTTCCCCTCTTGTGCCCGTTCCATGACGCCCTCCTCCGCAGTCGCCTTCGGTTCGCTATACAGCTGAAATATATAACCAATCTCTTTACTTCACCTTGTTGCACTGTTACCTTCCTCACACGCGCTCCCCCGGTACGTGCATCGAAGCCGTGCCCGGCTGCCCACCCCACCCTTCTCAGCGGTCTCACGCGCGAGGG
Source organism: Spirillospora sp. NPDC052242 (assembly GCF_040679555.1). NCBI lineage: Bacteria > Bacillati > Actinomycetota > Actinomycetes > Streptosporangiales > Thermomonosporaceae > Spirillospora > Spirillospora sp. NPDC052242. The sequence goes on along the minus strand of NZ_JBFAUZ010000042.1, from coordinate 50,591 downwards.
AGTCCCCACCATGACCAGACCACGTCGCCTTGCCGGCATCACCTGTGCCGCCGCGTCCGCGCTCGTCCTCGCCGCCTGCAGCGGTGAGGACGGCGCCAAGACCGCGACGGTCAACCCCGAGCTCACCAAGTCCGAGATCAAGATCGGCCTTCTCGTGTCGCAGACCGGCGCGAGCTCCTCCTCCAGCAAGAGCGCGGCCGACGCCGCACTCGCCTGGCAGAACTGGGTCAACGCGGGTCCGGGAATCGCCGGGCATCCGGTGAAGGTCGTCGTCAAGGACGACAAGAGCGACGGCGCGACCGCTTCGGCGGCGGCTCAGGAGCTGCTGGCCGATCCGGAGATCCTGTCGATCACCATCGAAGCGCCCAACACCGAGCAGCCCGTGGCCTCTGTACTGGGCGGCAAGGACGTCCCCGTCATCGGCTCCACCGGCTACCAGACCAAGATCTGGACCGTGCAGCCCAACTACTTCCCCACCGGTCCGCAGGCGTTCCCCACCACGGTGGCCGTTCAGGTCGCCTCGGCCAAGGCGGTCGGCGCGAGCAAGTTCGCATCCGTCTACTGCGCCGAGATCGCGGCCTGCAAGGAGGCGGTCGGTCTCTACGGTCCGCTCGCCCAGCAGCACGGGGTGCAGTACGTCGGTTCGGTCGCCGCGTCCACGACGGCCGCCAGTTACACGGCGGAGTGCCTGCGGCTGAAGAACATGGGCGCCGACCTCATCCAGATCTCGATCGCCCCCGCGGCCGGCAGCAAGCTCATCTCCGAGTGCATGGGCCAGGGATACAGCGGGCACTTCGGCGTCACCGCGGGCGCGGTGAACGCCGACATCACCAGCACACCGAACGCGAAGCTCGTCGGCGGGCTGCAGGGCTTCCCCTGGTGGGCCGACGACCCCAAGGTCCGGCAGTTCCGCGACGCGATGAAGAAGTACGCGCCCGACGCCGACTACGCCACGCCCTCCGCGACCTCCACCTGGTCGGCCCTGGAACTCACCCGCAAGGCGGGGGCGAAGCTGCCCGACGCGCCCACGCGGAAGGACATGGTCACCGGCCTGCACACGATCAAGGACGAGGACCTCGGCGGCCTGCTGGCGCAGAAGATCACCTACACCGAAGGAAAGCCCGGCCCGGCCATCAACTGCCTCTGGGTCTACAAGCTGGAGGACGGCGAATTCGCCAGCGCCCCGCTCTCCGGCCCCTCCGGAAACAGCGTGGGCAGCGGCGAACTGAAGTCCGACTGCATGACCGCGCCGGCGACGGGCTGAGGAAGGCCCATGCAGGAACTCATTCCCTTCCTGATCAGCGGGCTGGCGATCGGGGCGGTGTACGGCCTGATCGGCACCGGCTTGATCGTGACCTACAAGACCTCCGGCATCTTCAACTTCGGGCACGGTGCGCTTGCCACCATCGCCGCGTACCTCTTCTACTGGCTGCACATCGACCTGGGACTGAGCTGGCAGGTGTCCGCGGCGGTCACCGTCCTGCTCGCGGGTCCGCTGATGGGCCTGGCCATGGAGTTCATCGCTCGGCAACTGGCGCCCCAGCGCGTGGCGATGAAGATCGTCGGGACCGCCGGGCTGATCCTGCTCGTCCAGGGCCTCGGAACGATCAAGTACGGGCCCGACCCCATCTCCGTGCAGGGCTTCCTTCCGAAGTCCGAGGAGTTCATCTCCGTCGGGTCCGTGAACGTGCAGTACAAGTACCTGTTCACGGCGGCGATCGCCCTGGTCGCCGTGGCGGCGCTCTGGGGGCTGTTCCGCTACACCCGGATCGGCCTCGCGATGCGCGCCGTGGTCGACGACGCCGACCTGCTGGCGATCAAGGGCGTCAGCCCGGTGGGGGTCCGGCGGGCGGCGTGGCTCATCGGCTCGACCTTCGCCGCGCTGTCGGGCGTTCTGCTGCTCCCGCTCGTGGGGCTGGAACCGATCGCGCTCACCTTCCTCGTGGTGACGGCCTTCGGCGCGGCGGCCATCGGCGCGTTCGCCAGCATCCCGCTGACGTTCCTCGGCGGCCTCGTGCTGGGCGTGGCCACCGACGTGACCAAGAAGTTCCTCTTGGACGTCAGCTGGCTGGCTGGTCTCCCGGCGAGCCTGCCGTTCGTCATCCTCGTGGCGGCCCTGCTGCTGACGCCGCGTCGCAAGCTCATGCCCGCGTCCCTGGTCGAGCGCCGTCCCCCCTTGCAGTGGAACGCTCCGTGGCGCGTCCGGGCCGGGACCGCGGTGGTCGTCGTGGCGCTGCTGGCCTCGGTTCCGGCCTTCGCCGGTACGAAGCTCACCTTCTACATCGTGGCGCTCACCCAGATCGTGATGTTCTTGTCGCTCGGCCTGCTGGTGCGCACGTCCGGGCAGGTGTCGCTGTGCCACGCGGCGTTCGGTGCGATTGGCGCCGTCGCCTTCTCCCAGTTCGCGGTGGACCACGGACTCCCTTGGCTCGTGGCGTTGCTGCTGGGCGCGCTGGTCGTCGTCCCGGTGGGGGCGCTCGTGGCCTTGCCGGCGATCCGCCTGTCCGGCGTCTTCCTGGCCCTGGCGACACTGGGGTTCGGCATCATGGTCGAGCGGCTCTTCTACCCGCTCAACTGGATGTTCACCCCGCTGAGCACCGGCCGCGCGATGCCGCGTCCGTCCTTCGCGCAGAGCGACACCGCCTTCTACTTCTTCGTGCTGGCGATCGTCGTCGTATGCGGCGCCGCCGTGGTCGCTGCGGAACGGGCACGGCTCGGCCGGATGCTGCGGGGAATGGCGGAGGCGCCGACCGCCGTGTCCACGTCGGGCCTGAGCATCAGGGTGACGAAGCTCATCGTCTTCTGCGTCTCCGCCTTCATGGCGGGCATCTCGGGCGTCTTGTACGGATCGACCCTGCACTTCGCCGGTACGACCGACATGCACTACTCGTCCTTCTACTCGATCACCCTTCTGGTATCGCTCGCCCTGGCACCGTTCGCGTCTCCCTGGTACGCGGTCTTCATCGGAATGGCGGCCGTCCTCCCGGGTTACCTGCCGGGTGAGGACACCACCTACTGGTTGAACGCGGCGTTCGGGTTCTTCGCCATCCAGGTCGCGATGGCCGGCGGAACCCCGCCCGCGCCCGCCCGGCTCCGCGCCGCGCTCGAGCGCCTGGGAGGAGGCCGACGCCCGTCCCTGGCGGGAGACGAGCCGGCGCCGGGGACAGGCGGGCCGCCGACCGATACCGGCGTGGACGCCCTGGACGAACCGTCCGGCCATTCCGTCGTCGCGGATCAGGACGAAGGGTTCCGGATCCGCGGCATGACCGTGCGCTTCGGGGGTGTCACCGCCGTCGACGGGGTCGACCTGCACGCTCCGGCGGGGCGGATCACCGGGTTGATCGGGCCCAACGGGGCCGGGAAGACGACCCTGTTCAACGCCGGAACGGGGCTGCTCAGACCGGACGGCGGACACGTCTCCATGGGCGGGCGCGACATCACGCGCGCTTCGGCCGCCGCCCGGGGACGGGCCGGGGTGGGACGCACCTTCCAGATCATGAACCTCTGCGACTCTTTGACGGTCGCTGAGAACGTCGCCCTCGGGCACGAGAGCGGCCTCGCGGGCTCACGGCCCTGGTCGCAGATTGCGGCGACCAGGGCGCAACGCCGCCAGACCCGTGCCGCGACCGAGAGCGCGCTGCGGCTGTGCGGAATCGAGCACCTGTCCCGGCGGCAGGCCGGCGAACTCTCCACCGGTGAACGTCGCCTGGTCGAATTGGCTCGATGCCTGGCGGGCCGGTTCGACGCCCTCCTGCTCGACGAGCCCTCCTCCGGCCTCGACCAGATGGAGACCGCCCGTTTCGCGCAGGTGCTCGAGAAGGTGGTACGGGAGCGCGGTATCGGGGTCCTCATCGTCGAACACGACATGTCCCTGGTCATGCGCATCTGCAGCTACATCTACGTCCTCGATTTCGGAAGGCTGCTGCACGAGGGCGTTCCGGAGAGCGTGCGCGCTTCCGCCGCGGTCCGCGCGGCCTACCTGGGCACAGAGGAACTCCAGATCGCCGGCGACGTGCGGGAGTCCGAAGCATGACGAGCACCGAAGTGACCGCGACGACCGTCGACGGCGTCGACTCCCCGGCCCTCGCACTGCACGATGTCCGAGCCGGCTATGCCGACACCACCGTCCTGCACGGTGTCTCTCTCGCCGTGCCCAGAGGCGCCGTGGTGGCCCTCCTCGGCGCCAACGGCGCGGGCAAGTCGACCTTGCTGCGGACGGTCGGCGGCCTCAACCGCGTCCAGTCGGGCCGGATCGAACTGCTGGGCGAGGATGTGGGAGCCCTCGCCGCCCACCGGCGCGCCCGGCGCGGGCTGTGCTACATCCCCGAGGGACGCGCCATCTTCCGGGGCCTGAGCGTTCGGGAGAACCTCCGGCTCCAGGCGGACCCGGGAGATTCCGCCAACGCCGTCGAGCGCGCCGTCGAGGCGTTCCCCGCCTTGTCGAACCGTCTCGACCAGACGTCCGGGACGCTCAGCGGGGGTCAGCAGCAGATGCTGGCCATGGCGCAGGCCCTGCACCGCGACCCGGCCCTCGTCATGGTGGACGAGGCGTCGCTCGGGCTCGCGCCCGTCATCGTCGACGAGGTGTTCGCCTTCCTGGAGACGCTCGCCGCCCGGGGAGTCGCGCTCCTCATCGTCGACCAGTTCGCGCAGAAGGTGCTGCAGATCGCCACGCACGCCTACGTCCTGCGCCGAGGCGAGATCGGCTACGACGGCTCCCCGGCTGAACTCCTTAAGGGGGACGTCTTCGACAGCTACATCGGTCCCGGTTGATCCTCCGGGCCGGCGCGCCGCGGTGGGCGGACGGGCGCGACCGCTCGCCGCTGCGCACCGCCGGAAAGGCCACGGCCCGGTGCGATGGAGTTCTCCATCGCACCGGGCCGTGCCCGCGGGTCAGGACCCTTGTTCGCGGAGAACCCGCCGGAGGACCTTGCCGTTGGCGTTGCGCGGCAGTTCCTCCACGAAGTGCCAGTGGACGGGGACCTTGAACCCGGAGAGCTCGGCACGGGCGAACGTCCGCATGGCGGCGTGGTCCGGCGGCGCCGCCGCGTCGGCCGGGACCACGAAGGCGGCCACCGTCTGGCCGAGCCGATCGTCCGGCACTCCCACCACCGCGACGTCGGCGACGCCCGGGCATGCGGCGAGAACCGCCTCCACCTCCGCCGGATGGACGTTCTCGCCACCGCGGATGATCATGTCGCTGCGCCGTCCCGACAGGTAGACGTAGCCGTCTTCCGCGACGCGTCCAAGGTCACCGCTGTGCAGCCAGCCCTCCGCGTCCAGCACGAAGAAGTGGTCGCCTCGCGCGAGAACCTCGCCCACCCCCTGCGGATCGGGCTTGTCGATCCGCAGCTCGACCCCTGGAGCGGCACGGCCGACCGAAAGGAGCAGTCCCTCTCTGCCGTCGATCGCCGCTCGGTGGTCGTCGGGGGTCAGGACCGAGAGCGGGGAGCCCTCCGTCTGGCCGAACATGTTGAGCATCCGAACACCGGGGACGGCGGCGTAGGTCGCCCGGAGCGTCGAGGGCCGGATCGGTGCACCACCGTACTGGAGCACGCACCACTTCGCGGGCCGCAGCTCGCCTTCCGCGAGCAGCATCTCCAACATGGCCGGAACCATGCTGGTATGGGTCGCCCCCCTCTCGCACAGCAGCCTCCATCCCTCCACCGTGAAACGTGGGATGCCCGTCATCCGCGCCCCGGCTCCCAGTGCGACGGCCACGTTCCCCAGCCCGGACATGTGATGGAACGGTGCGCTGCCGCCGTAGAGGCTCTCCGGATCCAGGCGGCAGAGGCCGCCGTTCACCCGAGCGCGAGCGGCCAGGCGCCACTGGAGCATGGGGACCGGTTTCGGAGCGCCGGTCGTGCCCGAGGTGTGCAGCACGATCGCGACGTCCTCCGGACCGGCCCGCAGATCGCGCTGGCGAGGCGCCAGGGGCGGCACCGGCTCGAAACGACGCCCCGTCCGCTCCGCCACCCGGCGCCCGAGAGCCGCGAACTCCTCTTGGGCGACGACCACGGGCGACGCCATGGGCTCCACCACGGCGGCGACCTCGGCCGCCGTCATGCGAACCCCGAGGGGCGCGATCGGATGCCCGCTCCCGGCACCTCCGACGACCAGGGCGAGCGCTTCGGGGGACGAGGCGACGAGAGCGGGCACCGCCGCTCCGGCGGGGAGATCGAGCGAGTCGAGCCAGCACGCGGCGCCGCCGGCGCGGTCCATGAGCTCATGCCCGCTCCACTCCGTCCCGTCGTAGAGCACGGCGGGACGATCGTGATCGTAGGAGCCGGCCACCATCGCCGACCAGGTGGAATCCCGCACCGACCGAGTCGCTTCAGTCCCCACGTCGATGCAGCCCTTCCTGCAGGATGGACGCGACGAGCCGACCCGACCGGTCCTTGATGCGAGCCTGGTTCAGTGCCCGGCCACCGCTGCTGTTGAGCGGTTCGGACTCCAGCAGCACCCACTCGTCCGCGCGGGCCGGCCGGTGGAACCAGACCGTGTGGTCGAGGCTCGTCCCGATGAAGTCCGGGGGCAGGGTGGAACCCGGCGGCCGGGCGTCCATGACGACCCCGAGGTCGGAGATGTAGGTCAGCGCCGCGATCTGCCAGAGGGGATCGGCCGGCAGGGGGCGGCGGTGCCGTAGCCACATCGGGTGGAGCGGGACGAATCCGTCCGGACGCGGGGCGGCGACATGGCGTATGTCGAAGGGGAAGCCCACGTCCCTCAGCCGTTGGGTCGGCAATGCGGGATCAGCGGTCGCGGGGTCGATGCCCTCCGTCTCGCCGCCCGCGTGCCAGTCATCGCCGGTCTCGGGGGCATGCAGGGACGACACCATGGTGAAGATCGTCCGATCTCCCTGCCGTACCTCGACCTCCCGGACGGCGAAGGCCCGCCCGTCCCGGACCCGGCGAACCCGGATGTCGAGGAAGGGGTGGTCGGTTCCCCGTCTCAGGAAGTAGGCGTGCAACGAGTGCGGAACCTGCCCCGGTCGGCCGGTACGCCCTGCGGCGAGAACGGCGAGGGCCGCCACCAGGCCGCCGAAGAGGGTCTCATGCCCGGTCAGTGTGGCCGGGGCGCGGTAGCGATCCGTTCCGGTGGGTGTCAACTCCAGCAGCGACCGGAGGTCTCGCCATGCCGCGGGCACTGCGGCCAGGGTCTCGCCGGCGCCACCGGAATACCCGTTTCCTGTCGTCATCTCGTGTCCGTTCGGGCCGCTCAGCCGGGGAGGAAGGGGTCGGCGACGGCGTCGTCCGGATCGAAGTCCGCGGGCAGTCCGTCGAACTTCGGCGGCCGCTTCTGGGTGAAGCTGTCGACGCCCTCCCGGAAGTCCGCGGATCCGGCGAAGTACTCCATCACCGAATAGCTCCGTGCCAGTGCCTCGTCGAAGCTCCGGTCCAGATCGCCGTACACCTGCCGCCGCATGACGGCCATCGCCCGCGGCGAGCAGTTGCGGGCGATGTCCCGCGCGTACGCCCGGGCCGCGTCCAAGAGCTCTTCCGGTTCGACGACCCGGCTGACCAGGCCGAGGGTCTTCGCCTCGTCGGCGTCGAAGGTCCTTCCGGACAGGAGCAGGTCCAACGCGTTCTCCAGCCCGATGACACGAGGCAGGACGTAGGGCATGTTGTACTCGCCCGCCAGTCCGCGCCGGGTGAAGGCGGTGGTGAAACGGGCACCGCGAGCGGCGAACCGCACATCGCACTGCAGAGCCTGGATGAGACCGATCCCGGCGCAGCCTCCGTTGATCGCGGCGATCATCGGCTTGGGCAGCGACCGCCGGCTGTACATCGGAGTGCGGTCCTGAAGGTTCAGGGTCTGCCCCGGCTGGGAGTTCTGTTCGAGCCGCTGCATGTCCATGCCGGGGCAGAACGCCGTTCCCGCGCCCGTGACGATGAGAACACGGACGTCGGGATTGGCCGCGGCGCGGTCGAGAAGCGCGAAGAAGCGCTCCTCCATCGGGACGTTCCAGGCGTTCTTGCGCTCCGGCCGGTTGAACGTGAGAGTGGCGACGCCGTCCGCGTCCACCTCGTAGAGGACCAGGTCGTCTTGTTGGGACATCTACTCTCCTAAGGTTGGCTCGGCACCGGTTCGCCCACGCGGGGCCGCTCGCCGGAGACGCTCACGACGATCTGGCCTCGGGCGCACACCGTGCCGTCGGCCCGGTGGACCTCGGCCTCGGCGAAGTGGATCCGCCCTCCCCGACGCACGCACCGCGCGGACGCGACGACCTCCGGGCCGACCGCGGGAGCGAGGTACTGCACCGTCAGGGACACCGTGCTCAACCGGCTGCCCTTGGCGAAGTCGTGCCCGGCGATGACGGCGCCGCCGCCCGCGGTGTCGATGAGCGCCGAGACCACGCCGCCGTGGATCACGCCGTCATGGGCGGACAGCCGGTCGGCGTACGGCAGGCTCATCTCGATCCCGTCCGGCTCCCAGCGCAGCACGCGCATGCCGCAGTCATTGTTGAAGCCGACCCCGCGTTCCCAGTGCTCGCGGAACCAGGCTCGTCGTTCCTGCTGTTCCGCCTCGCTCAGCGGGCCGGGACTGGTGACGGTCATTCGCCGTCCTTTCTCGGGAGCAGACGTCAGGCGCCGGGTTCTGCGCCGACGAGTGAAACGAAGGAGACGCATTCGCCGGGGGCTCCGCCCAGGTTGTGGGTGAGCGCGAGCCGCCCTTCACCGAGAGATGTGATCCTCCGGTCCGGCGGGGCCTCTCCCCGCAGCTGTAGCCACGCCTCGAACATCATCCGCAGGCCGGAAGCACCGATCGGGTGGCCGAACGCCTTCAGGCCCCCGTCCGGGTTGACCGGCAGCTCGCCCTCGAGGTCGAACACGCCCGCCTGCACGTCCTTCCACGCCTGGCCCCGCTCGGAGAACCCCAAGTCCTCCATGAGGACGAGTTCCGTGGGCGTGAAGCAGTCGTGGACCTCGGCCATCGCGATCTGTGTCCGGGGGTCGGTCACGCCCGCCTGCCGATAGGCGTCCCGGGCCGACGCCACGACCTCGGGGAAGGTGGTGAAGTCGTAGTCGGGGTCGCTGGCGCCGGTGGCGGCTCCGGCGACGAAGGAGAGCGCCTTCACGAAGATCGGCTTGTCGGTGTAGCGGTACGCGTCCTCGGCGCGGACCACGATGGCGGCCGCGGAACCGTCCGAGACCCCGGAGCAGTCGAACACGCCCAGCATGCCCGCCACGGGCGGAGCCGCCTTGATGCGCTCGATCGGCACCTCCTTGCGGAACTGCGCCCGCTCGTTGCGCGCTCCGTTCACGTGGTTCTTCCACGCGATGCGGGCCAGGACGTCCTTCAGCTGGTCCTGGTCCACCCCGTACCGCTCGGCATAGGCCGGTGCGAGGAGGCTGAAGGAGGCGGGAGCCGTCATGTCGTTCATGCCCACGGTGCCGTCATCGGGGATGGCGGTGCCGACCAGACCCGAGTATCCCGAGTCCTTCAGCTTCTCCACGCCGACCGCCATCGCGACGTCGTAGGCACCCGAGGCCACCGCGTAGCACGCCTGGCGCAGGGCCTCCGAGCCCGTGGCGCAGAAGTTCTCGACGCGCGTGACCGGCTTGTCGCCGATGCGCAGCGTCCGGCTGAGCGTCAGTCCCGAGACGCCCGATCCCTGAGTGCCCAGCCAGAAGGCGTCGACGTCCGTCAGCGCGAGCCCCGCCGACTGCGCTGCGGCGTTCGTCGACTCCACCAGCATGTTCTCGACCGACCGGCCCCAGTGCTCCCCGAAGGCCGTGCAGCCCATACCGACGATCGCCACGCGATCGCGGATACCGTTCGATCCCACCGGTCTCCTCCTCAGCCTTGCCCCGGGACACGGCGCGCGGGCCGCGCCTTCCAGAAGTAGTTGTGGACGCCCCGGGCGGTCTGGGTCCGCCGGAAGGACATCTCCACCCGATTCCCGATCCGAACCGATCCGGGGTCGGTGTCGGCCAGCTCGCACCGCATCCGGCCGCCGCCCTCGAAGTCCACGACCGCCGTGACGACCGGCGGGTTGAGCGAGTACGCGAGATGATCGACCGTGTAGGTCGTGATGGTGGCCGGGACGTCGGCCATCGGCTCCGGTTCCATCCGCCCGGTGTGCCGGCATGCGCGGCACACGTCCGCGGGCGGAAGGTGCCGCGTCCCGCAGGATGCGCACCGCCCGGCCACCAACGCGTACTTCCAGTCCGTGGAGCGGTGCATGGGCGGCGCGGAAGGGGGCTCGGGGTCCGGGCGCCGGGGCGGCTCCCGGTCGAGCAGTCCTCGCCAGGTGAGGTAGGTCGCGTAGGTCAGCGAGTCGTCCCCGCCCGCGACCTGCTCCCCGACCGAGGGGGCGGGGCGGCGCTCGGCCAGGGCCTCGGTCGTCCGGAGCACCAGCGCCGACGCACCGTCGCCCAGCAGCAGGACGGCGACGGTCTCGCCCGCCCCCGCCCGGTCCAGCACGTCGCAGAGGACGACGGCGAACTGCGCCGCTCCGGGATTGCCGATGGAGCGGGACAGGTCGTCCGCCCACGCCTCGCGCGGTACACCCGTCCGCGCGGCGGCGGTCCGGACGGCACGTCCGTGGGCGCCCGCGACGATGAGGTGGTCGACGCCCTCGGGCGTCAGATCGGCCTCCTTCAGCGCCTGGGCGAACGCGGACTCCGCCAGTGGCGCGTACGCCTGCTCGCCGAAGCGTTCCTCCCAGGTCCGCGACGCGACGGCGTCCTGGGGTCTCCAGCGGTCCAGGAACTCTGCGGTCGCCCAGCCCTGGCCCATCACTTCGGCGATCACCGGAGCGGTGGACGCGTCCTCGCCCGAGCCGGAGAACACCAGCGCCGCCGCGGCGTCGCCGCCGTCTCGCTCGTCGGCTCCGCCGGGAAGGCCGCCGCGCAGGTCCGACAGCACCGCCAGCGCCGGGACCGGCGAGTCGATGGCGGCGCCGACGGCGTCGAACCCGGAGCGGACGGCGCCGCACATGTCGGCGGCGGGCGCCGACCGGTCCAGCCGCAGGGCCGCGTGGACGGCGGTCGCGTTGGTCTTGTCGCGGTAGGCGGGAGCCGACGACGCGAAGTACAGCCTGCGGGGCGCGCGCCCATCGGACAGTCCGCGCAACGCGGTCCTGGCCGCCTCCACCCCCAGTGACGTACTGTCCTCGTCGTGCCCCGCGACCGTGCGGGTTCCCGGCGCGGCCGCGCCGCCGAGGACCGCGGCGATCTCCGACCGACGCAGCCGATGGTGCGGGACGTAGGCGCCGTAGGCGATCAGACCACCCATGTGACCTCCCTCTCTGCACTAGATATAGTTACATAATTAGACTACTTTAACAAGATGAGGGGCGCCCGGCCGCGACCCCGACCCTTGCCAGATATAGCTAGATATATAGAATAGTTTCGTCTTCTTCGGGGATGTTCAGGAGGGTCTCATGACCAAGATCTGGGCCAACTCGGCCGACTCGCACGTGCTGGAGCCCGACGACCTGTGGCTCCAGGCACTGCCCAAGCGACTGGCGGAGCGCGCTCCGCGCAGCGAGCGCGGCGATCGGTTCGAGGTGCTGTACATCGACGGCGACCAGGTCAGCCGCCAGCTCAACGACATGATGGACGCGATCCGCCCGCCGGGCGCCCGCGACCTGGACGTCCGGCTCAAGGACCTCGACCAGGAAGGCGTCTGGGGGCAGGTGGCGTTCCCCTCGATGGGCTTCTGGTCCGTGCTCATCCGCGACCGCGAGCTCGCCCGCGAGGTCGTCCGCGCGTGGAACGACTGGGCGCACGCGGAGATCATGCAGCGCACGGATCGCATCTTCACCCCGGCCTGCGTCTCGATGGCGGACATGGACGACGCCGTCGCCGAGCTCGAGCGCGCCGCCGAGCTGGGCTTCCAGTCGGTGTTCCTGCCCACCCAGACCGCCGCCGGCGAGGAGTACGGCCTCGACCGGTGGGAACCGCTGTGGACCGTCGCCGAGCGGGCCGGGATGGCCGTGGCCTTCCACATCGGCACCGGCGGCGAGACGGTCGTCTACCGCGGCCCCGGCGGCGCGGTGGTCAACTTCATGGAGACGACCTATCCCGGCATGCGGGTGGTGTCGCACATGGTCGCGGGCGGCGCCCTCGACCGTCACCCGGACCTGAAGATCTTCATCGCCGAGGGCGGCGCGTCCTGGCTCCCCGCCGTCGCCGACCGGATGGACGAGGCGTACCGCCAGCACGGGATCTTCGTGCGGCCGAAGCTGAGCCGCCTGCCCAGCGAGATCATCAAGAAGCAGGTGTACGCGTCGTTCCAGCACGACGTGAGCGCCGTGGACACCGTGCGGTACACCGACTACCAGAACGTCATGTGGGGCGACGACTACCCGCATCTGGAGGGCACCTACGGGCACACGCAGGAGACCCTCCGCGGCCTGTTCGACGGTGTGCCGGACGCGGTCCGCGAACGCATCACCCGGGGCGCGTTCGGCGAGCTGTTCACCGTCCCCGACCAGACCCCCCAGCAGATGGCCGTCTGACCGGTCGTCTGTTCTCCCTGCGCGCCGGGCGGTCTCTCCTCACCGCCCGGCGCGCGCCGCCTTTTCAGCCCGCGCTGCGGCCCCCGTCGATCACGTAGCACTGGCCGGTGATGTAGGAAGCCTCGTCCGAAGCCAGGAACAGGGCCAGGTTCGCCACCTCGTCCGCGCCGCCGAGACGGCCCATCGGAATTCTGGCCGACAACATCTCCAGCATCTCCGGCGAGCTGCCCTCCAAGATCGCGGTCTGCGTCGTCCCTGGGCACACGGCGTTCACCCGGACGCCGTCCCCGACGTACTCCAGCGCCGCGACCTTGGTCATCATCACCTGCGCCCCCTTCGAGGTGATGTACGCGGACGAGCCGGGAGTCGCCCTGAAGCCGCCGATGGACGCGGTGTTGACCACGGACGCCCCGGAGGGCGCCTCCATCAAGAGGGGCAGCGCGTGCTTGAGGACGAGGTAGGAGCCGCGCACGTTCACCGCCATCACGCGGTCGAACTCGGCCATGTCCATCTCGTGGATGCGAGCCCGGCCGCCGGCGATCCCCGCGTTGTTGGCGAGCACATCCAGGTGGCCGTACTGCTCACGGCAGTGTTCCATCAGTGAGCGGATGGAACGCTCGTCCGTGACGTCGCAGGCGAACGGGGTGACCCGGCCTTCGGCCTCCTTCGCGACGTCCCGCTCCTTTCCGGACACGTCCGCGGCGACGACCGTCGCTCCCTCGGCGGCGAACCTCAGCGTGATGGCCCGTCCGATCCCCGATCCGGCACCCGTCACCATCGCGATCTTGTCTTGCAGCAGACCCACTTCGTCACTCCTCACGTTCGAGCGCGGGCGGTCAGGCCGGGACGCCGCCGTCGACGACGAGCAGCGACCCGGTGGTGTAGCTGGAGGCCGCCGAGGCGAAGTACAGCGCCGCGCCGACGATCTCCCGCGGCTCGCCGCCCCGGCCGAGCGCGAAGTTCTGAGCGGCGTGCCGGTCGAACGCGTCCCGGTCCCAGTGCGCGGCCACATCCGTGAAGAACCCGCCCGGCATGATCCCGTTGACGCGCACGGTCGGGCCGAACGCGTGGGCGAAAGAGGCCGTCATGCTGTTCAGCCCCGCCTTGGCCGCCGCGTAGGGGATGACGTCCGCACCGGTCTTGATGGCGCCGATGCTGCTGATGTTGAGGATCGAACCGCCCCTCCCCGCCGCCATCCGCGTGCCCACCTGCGCCATCAGCCGGAAGGGACCCTTGAGGTTGACGGCGAAGGTCTTGTCGTAAAGCTCCTCGCTGATGGTGCCGACATGCTCGTAGAGCGGCGACATCCCGGCGTTGTTCACGAGGACGTCGACGCGTCCCCAGCGGTCGTACACCTCGTCGATCATGCGGTCGATCTGCCCCCAGTCGCCCACATGGCAGGCGATCGGCATGACACGGCGACCGGTGAGGGCGCGCACCTCATCGGCGACCGCCTCGCATGCTCTCAGCTTCCGGCTGGCGACCACGACGTCGGCTCCGGCGGCGGCGAAGGCGAGGACCATTTCCCTGCCGAGGCCGCGGCTGCCGCCGGTGACCAGCGCGATCTTCCCCTCCAGGTCGAACAGCTTCGTGCGGTCGTAGGCGTTCGTCATCAGGAAACCTCCGGTTCGGGCGGCTGCGGTGAACGGGAACGCGGTGAATGGGAACGGGGTGGACGGGCGCGCCCCGGCAGGGCGCCCCAGGACGACAGGCGCGCGATGTAGCGGCGCACCGCCTGCTGGGCGAGGGCGCCGTCACCGCTCACCACGGCTTCGACGATCTCGCTGTGGCGGGCGTCCAGCCACGCCCGGTCAGGCTTGTCGATGCGCCGGACGCCGTGTTCCAGGCACAGCTCGATGACCACGCGGAGGAACAGTTCCGCCACCGGGTTACCGGACAGGCGGGCGATCTCGACATGAACGTTCGGAAGGTCCGCCGGCTCGCCGCCCGAGGCCAGGCGGCCGGCGGCCAGTACAGCCCGCAGCCGGACGGCGCCCTCCCGGTCGATCGTGGTGACCAGGCGGCCCACCGCCGCGATCTCGACCGCCAGCCACACCTCGAACAGATCGTCGGAACGAACGCCTCGGTAGTCCAGGAACATCCGGGCGGAGCCGAGGACCGCGTCGACGTCGGGCGCCGTCACCACCAGTCCCCCGCCCGGGCCCGGTCGCCGCCTGGCGACCCCTTCCGCCTCCAGCAGCCTGACCGCCTCGCGCAGGACCGACCGCCCCACCCCGAGCCGGGCGGTCAGTTCGGCTTCCGATCCCAGGACCGTCCCCACCGCCCACCCGGAGTCGATGACCATCTCCTCGATCCGGCGGGCCGTCCGGGCCCCGAGGGACCGTCTCTCCGCCCGGTCCGGGACCTGGTCCCTGCGCAGGTATTCCCGCTCCTCCGGGGGGTTCATCGAAGCCCGCCCGCGCCCCGTGGCACCGGCACCACCGCACCCACAAGGTATGGACGATAAAGTTGGATCATGTTATATAGATAACTGATTTAGAAAACCGGCGCAAGGTTTGGAGACCCATGCCGCAACGGGCCCGAACGTCAGCACCCGACCATCCGGCGGTACAGCCGGAGGAACTCATCGCACGCGCGTCCTCGGCCGCGGGCCGTGCCGTGCGCGATCCGGTCCCCCTCCAGGGCGGGGCTTCCAGCCTCACCTTCAAAGGACGATGGGGGGACGGGCCCGCTCCCGGACCACTCGTGCTGAAGGTCGCCCCGCCCGGTGTTCCACCGGTGCGCAACCGCGACGTGCTCAGGCAGGCGAGAATCCTGCGCGCGCTCGCTGAGGTACGGGACGTCCTCGTGCCCGAGGTGCTCTTCGAGGACGCGGGTTCGCCGCCGGAGGTGCCCCCCTTCTTCGGCATGGAGTTCGTGACCGGTGAATCGCTGGATCCCAACATCGACCCCGACATCGCCCTGCCCCCTCCGGCCGACGTCAGGGGCCGAGCCCTGCATGCGGCCGAGGTCCTGGCGGCCCTGCACCGCGTCGATCCGTCCCTGACGCCGCTGAACGACGAACCCGTGGGGACTCTGGACGCCGAGGTCGGCAGATGGGAACGCGCCTTCGCCACGGTGCCCGACGACCTGCGCCCCGGCGCCGACGCCGTGGCCGGACGCCTCCGCGAGACGATCCCCGAGATGTGCGCTCCGGTGCTCCTCCACGGCGATTACCGGCTCGGCAACACCCTGTGCGAGGGCGCCCGCGTACGCGCGGTGATCGACTGGGAGATCTGGTCGGTCGGGGACCCCCGGCTCGACCTGGCCTGGTTCCTGCTGACCGCCGACCCCGACGGGCATCCATCGGCGCAACGGCGAGCACCCGGCATGCCCTGGCCCGACGAACTCCGCGCCGTCTACATCGACGCAGGAGGCTCCAATACGGCTGACCTGGAGTGGTTCCGTGCCCTGGTGCTCTTCAAGCTCGCGTCCGCGTCCGCCCTCATCGCCAAGAACGCGCGGCGGCGCGGCGAGACGTCCGGGTTCGGCGCCAGGGCCGCCCGGCAGGTCCCGGACATGATCGCCCGTGCGCGCGCCGCGCTCGGCTGACCCGCCGGCACGACCGACCACCACGACACCGAAGGGGCACCATGGCCTGGGACTTCTCCACTGAGCCCGAGTTCCAGCAGAAGCTGGACTGGATGCGCGAGTTCGTCGAGACCGAGACGGAGCCGCTGTGCCTGCTGTGGCCCGGCATGGACCACACGCCGCCACCGCCCTGGTTGCGCAAGGTGATCGAACCGCTGAAGCAGCAGGTGCGGGATCGCGGTCTGTGGGCCTGCCACCTTCCGCCGGAACTCGGCGGCCACGGCTACGGGCAGGTGAAGCTCGCTCTCATGAACGAGATCATCGGCCGCAACGAATGGGCGCCGACGATCTTCGGCGTCCAGGGACCCGACACCGGCAACGCGGAGATCCTCGCCCACTACGGGACCGAGGAGCAGAAGGAGCGCTACCTCCGGCCGCTCCTGGCCGGCGAGGTCTTCTCCTGCTTCTCGATGACCGAGCCGCAGGCGGGCGCCGACCCTCGGCAGTTCACCACCCGCGCCGTCCGCGACGGCGACGGCTGGGTGATCAACGGGGAGAAGTTCTTCTCCTCCAACGTCGAGCAGGCGGCGTTCGTCATCGTCATGGCGGTCACCGACCCGGACGCCGACCCGATCCGCGGCATGTCGATGTTCCTGGTGCCCGCGGACACACCGGGGGTGGAGGTGATCCGCTCGACGACCACCTACGGCGAGGAGCCCGGGGGGATGACGCATCCCCACCTCCGGTACGACGATGTCCGCGTCGGAGCGGACGCCATGCTGGGCGGGGAGGGCGAAGCCTTCGCGGTGGCCCAGACCCGGCTGGGCGGGGGCCGCGTCCACCACTCGATGAGGGCGGTCGGGGTCGCGACCCGGGCTTTCGAGATGATGTGCGAGCGCGCGCTCAGCCGCCGGGCCCACGGCTCTCTCGTGGCCGACAAGCAGTTGGTACAGCAGGCGATCGCCGACTCGTGGGCGCAGATCGGCCAGTACCGGCTGCTGGTCCTGCACACCGCGTGGCTCATCGATCAGAGCGGGACGGCGAACGTCCGCAAGGAGATAGCGGCGATCAAGAACCTCGGCGCGAAGCTCGTCCACGATGTGGTCGAGCGCGCCGTGCACGTGCACGGCGCGCTCGGTGTCTCGGACGAGCTGCCGCTGGCCCGGATGTGGATGCAGGTCCCGATGTTCGGGATCTGGGACGGGCCGACGGAGGCTCACACGACGACGGTCGCCAGGCAAGTGCTGCGCGACTTCTCTCCCGCTCCCGGCCTGTGGCCCACCGAGTGGATCCCGGGACGCCGGGAGGCGGCCAGGCGGCGATACTCCGCGGCCCTCGCCGAGCAGGATGCCTGGGAGCTCGAGCTGCGGGCCGACACCGACGGGGCGTGACCGCGAGCATCTCAGGAAGATATAATGATATTACTTATTTATCTATCCACGAGGAGGCGTCATGTCCACCGGCGGCAGTGAGCCCAGAACACCCAATCTCCGCTGGGCGGGATCCGACTTCCAGGACCCTCCCCGCACGGACGGCGGGGTCGCCCTGTGCGGCGCCTGCCGCACTGCGGGCTCCTGCCGGCTCGGAGTCGAGCGTGAGCGCCTGGACGAAGCGGGGACCGCATGGTTCGACGTCTCCTGCCCCCGCGACCAGGAGGGCGGCCCCAACGTCGCGCACGGCGGCTGGACCGCGTCGGTCCTCGACGAGTGCCTGGGCCACGTGCCACTGCTGAACTCCACGCTCTCCGTCACGGCCGAACTGTCGGTCAGCTTCGTCAAGCCGGTCCCCATCGAACGCCCCATCAGGGTCAAGGCGTGGGTCGAGAAGCGGGAAGGCTCCCGCTGGTACATCGCGGGCGAGATGACGCTCCTGCCCTCCGGTGCGGTGCTGGCCCGTGCGTCCGGAATCTGGGTGACGCGCGATCCCGGCCACTTCGACCGGCACGAGCGATGGCTCGCGGAACTGGACACGCCGGCGCCCTGACCTCAGCCGGGGGGAAGCGGAGCGCCGAGGCCAGCACCTCCCACGTCCTCAGGAAAGATGATCGCGACGCGGGACAGAGTGCCACCGTCGGTCGCCGGCAGGCACACGCCCGACATGTAGGCGGAATCGTCGGAGGCGAGGAAGAGCGCGACGTTGGCGTTGTCGCGCAGTGTCGGCGGCCGGTCCAGGCGCAGCGGCATGGCGGCGGCGTCCCTGTCCCACGGGGCCATCTCCTCGTACGACTTCCCGAGCACCTCCGCGTCCGGCGGCATCGCCAGGTTCACGGACATGCCGTGCGTCGGGCAGAGCGCGTTGACCCGGATCCCGTACTTTCCCAGTTCGAGAGCGAGTACCTTCACCAGGCCGTTGACGCCGTGCTTGGACGCCGTGTAGCTGATGAAGTGCGGGTAGGCCGCGTACGAGGACGCCGAGCTCGTGACGACGATGTTCCCGGCGCCCTGCGCCTTCATCGTCGGGACGGCGGCCTTGGCGGAGAGGAACACGCCGGTCAGGTTGGTCGCCTGAACGGTGTTCCAGTTCTCCAGCGTGAGCTCCTCGATCGGGACGGTGCCGAATCCGACCTCGCCGATCCCCGCGTTGGCGAACATCACGTCCAGACGTCCCCAGGTGTCCACGGCCAGGGCCACCGCCGCCCGCATGTCCTCCTCGATGCGGACGTCGGCCGCTCGCCAGACGGCCTGCCCGCCGGCCTCCGCGACCTCGGCGGCGACCTTCTCGCCGCGCTCCGGGTTCAGGTCCGTGACGACGACCTTCGCACCCTCCTCCGCGAAGAGCAGCGCGGCCTCACGGCCGAGCCCCGACCCGGCGCCGGTGATGACGATGACCTTGTCCCGCACTCGCATGGAACACCTCGTTCACGCGATCGAAAATAATTAGATAGTTAAGCTATCTCCGCTGGACGCGCGTCGACAAGGGGCCATATGACACGCCACACGACGCTGGACTTTGGCAAAGCTTTAGGCATCCTTGACGGCCCCGATCCCCGGCGGGCGAAAGGGATGGCACACCCCTCCATAGCCTGGTTCAGAGCCTGAAACGCACGTCTCGTGGAGGTCGCACGATGCCCGATGCGAGCGAGCCCGCCGTGGGGCGGCCGGGGTGGGCCGACCTGGTCAGCCCGGACGTGGAAGCCGCCAAGACCTTCTACTGTGAGTTGTTCGGCTGGTACGTCTACACCCTTACCGTCCCGGACTACACGGACTACTACGTCTTCACCCTCGGTGATGTCCACGGGCCCGAGGTCGCGGGCATGCAGATGCTCACCGACGAATCAGAACCCGCATCCTGGACCTGTGACTTCTGCGTCGAGAACATCGACGACACCGTCCACGCCGCCAAGGCGGAGGGCGGGCAGGAACTGATACCGCCAACGGATTACGGAGGCCTCGGCCGGATGGCCCTCTGCTCCGATCCGCTGGGCGCCGACTTCGGCCTTGTGCGGGCCGGCAACTATCCGCTGTTCGGGGCCGTCGGCGAGCCGGCCACGGTTTGCTGGGTGGAGCTCGTCAGTTCGGACGTCGGGGCGAGCCGCCGCTTCTACGAGAGGGTCTTCGGCTGGCGTGCCGTGGACCGGGAGTATCTCGGCGTCGTGGACACAGTTTGGGAGATCGGTGGCGAGCCGATCGGTGGACTGGCGCGCACGGACGGCGCGTCGACCTCGGAGCCGGCTGCGTGGATTCCGCATTTCCAGGTGACGGACTGCGATGCGTCCACCGCCCGGGCCGTGGAGCTGGGCGGCACCGTCCTGGCTCCGCCGTCCGAGGCCCGGCTCGGCCGCCGGACGATGCTGGCCGATCCGACCGGCGCGCCCCTGGCGATCGTCGAGCCCGCCACCACGGGAGTCTCCCGCTCGCCGTGACGAGCCCGTGGCCACGGGCGGCGCCGCCGGTATCGCCGTGCGTCTCGGCGGTTCCGCACGGTCCGGGCCTCATACCGGATGCCCTCATACCGGATGCAGAGCGCGCTTCCCGGGCTTGCCGGTGAACCCGACCCGGCCGCCGAACGCGTCCTGGTGGGCCCAGTCGAGCGGAATGCTGGGCTGGGAGGGGTTCCGCCGGGCGTCTATCGCCATCGCGTAGTGCCTCGTGTATCCCAGCTTCCAGGCGGCGTTATCGGCGAGCGACCAGTACTCGTAGCCCTGTATCTCGACTCCGTCCTCCATCACCTCGGCCAGCCAGCCCAGCTGAGCGGCGAGCGCGGAGCGTCGCCGCAGGGCACCGGCCGGGTCTCCCGCCGAGCCGAGATCGCACATGCCGCTGTCGATCACGCGCACCGGAGGCAGGGCGTCACCGTAGATGTCGTGCAGCGCCGCGACCGCGTCGGCCAGCCCCTCCGGAACCACGGGCCATCCGTACGTCGTGGTCTCCACGGCGTCCATCGGGGCGAGCACGAATCCCAAGGGCGCCAGCACACGGTTCGCGTCGTTCAGCGCGCTGAAGCACTGCCGCACGGGAAGCAGCCTGGGAAGGTTCTCCGGGGCCGCCACCCGCGAGGGCACGTGCCAGACCAGTCCGAGCATGTCGGTGGGTTCCGAGATGACCGCCATGTCACCGGCGTCGACACAGCCGGTCTCCTCCACGGGAGAGCGGTCGTTCTCGTCGACCATGTGCCGTCCGAGCAGCAGTGGGTCGAGGAACAGCCGATACGCCCAGCACTCCATGTGGTTGAGCGCGAGGCGGTCGGCGAGGTCGTCCGACGCCGCGTATCCCCCGATCAGGGTCATCGCGCTGCCCACCCGGGCATCGCCGTCCAGGCTCCTCACGGCCTGCGTCGCGAGGCCGTTCCCGAGCAGGACGTTGTGAAGGGCGACCAGACCGCGCATCCCGACGCCCCGGCCGGTGGGGAGCATCCCCGCGACGTAGTCGGCGACCGAGTGGACGAGCAGGTCGCTCACGGTCGTCCAATGGTCGACGCGATCACCGAAGCGATCGGCCATCACCACGGCGAGGTCGGCGAAACGCAGGGCGGTGTCACGGTTCAGCCAGCCGCCCGAAGCGTCGACCCACTCGGGCATGTCGACGTGCAGGAGGGTGAGGCCGGGCTTCACTCCCCGCTCCATCAGCAGGTCGAGCCTCTCATCGCACCGGTCCAGCGCGGCAGAGTCGAAGGAGCCGGGCCCCTCGGGCTGGAGGTGCGGCCAGCCCACGATCACCTGCTGCGAGGGCGAGACCTCCCCGACCACCGCGGTCAGGTCGGCGGACCACTGCCTCGCCTGGCCGGACGGCGCGGCTCCGAAGGCCGCCGCCTCCGGAGCCGCGAGCCCGTCCGCCGTGGACACGCTCCAGTCGACTCCCCGGAATGCCTTCCGCAGATCCGATCTCCTCATGGCTCACCATCCACAAGCCGCGATAAAGGGGTGGTTCGGCTTGATTATGGTCCGACGCTAACACCGAAATCGGCCACTGACAATGGCGAGGAGATCGCCGGCCGCGAGACGGCGCGGAAGCCCGTCACACCTGGTCGGCGGGCATCTCTTGATCCAATTAGAGACGCCCCACGCCGACGCCCTTCACATGGATGAACTCGTCCAGCCCCGCCTTGCCGCCCTCCCTGCCGAACCCGCTGATTCCGACGCCGCCGAAAGGAGTTGCCGCGCACGTGATGGGGGTCGGGCCGGGGTTGACGTACACGGTCCCGGCCCGGAGGCGCGGCACCAGGCGGTTGACTCTGTCGATGTTCGAGGACTGGATGTAGGCGGAGAGCCCGTACTCGCTGTCGTTGGCCAGCGCCACCGCCTCGTCCTCTCCGTCGAACGGGGTGATCGCCAGGACGGGCCCGAAGACCTCCTTCTGCGCCAGGTCGCTTTTGTTGTCGACGTCGGCGAACACCGCGGGGGCGACGTAGAACCCGTCCGCCTCGATGGGTTCGCCGCCGAAGACCAGCCTGCCGGCCTTGTCCCCGACCGTCTTGTCGATCATCCCCTGAACGCGTTCGCGGGCGGTCGCGTTGATCAGCGGGCCGATGTACGTGGCCGGATCGAGCGGGTCTCCGACGACCAGACCGCCCGCGGTGGCCACGGCCATCTCGACGACCTGGTCGTAGATCGGCCGCTCGACCAGCAGCCGGGTCGGCAGCGCGCATCCCTGGCCGGAGTTGCTCATGGCGAACGCGGTGCAGTACGCGCCGACGGCCTCGAGATCGGCGTCCGCGAACAGCAGGTTGGCGGACTTGCCGCCGAGCTCGAACACCACCGGCTTGAGGCCGGCCGCGGCGGAGGCCATGATGCGGCGGGCGGTCGCCGGACCGCCGGTGAAGGAGATCTTGTCGATCCCCGGATGGGTCACCATGGCCTCACCTGCCTCGCCCAGGCCCGTGACGACGTTGATGACGCCGTCGGGGATGCCGGCCCGGCGCGCCAGGTCGGCGAACAGCAGAGCGGAGTAGGGGGTGCTCTCGGCCGGCTTGATCACGACGGTGTTGCCCGCCGCCAGCGACGGCGGCACCTTCATCGCCAGGGAGAGCGCGGGCGAGTTCCAGGTGATGATGTGGCCGATCACCCCGTAGGGCTCGGCGATGGTGTACTCCATGAACTCGTGCGGGCTGTAGGCCGCGCCGACGCTGCCTTCGATCTTGTCGGCCCAGCCGGCGTAGTACTCGGTCCACTCCGCGACGGCCGGACCGACGGACTCGGCCCAGCCGCCGATCGGGACGCCGTTCTCCAGCGGGCAGATGGCGGCGAAGTCCTCGATGTCCGCACGGACCAGCTCCGCGAACCGGGTCAGCAGGCGGCGCCGCTCCGCGGGGCGCATGGGCCCCCAGACTTCCTCGAAGGCACGGCGCGCCGCGGTGACGGCCCGGTCGACCTCCGCGGCGCCCGCGATCGGGATGCTCGCCTGCACCTCGCCGGTGGCCGGGTTGACATGGTCGTGGACGCCGCCGCTCGCCTCGACGACGTCCTCGCCCCCGATGATCAGGCGCGGGCGCGGCAGATCCGAGGCGGCCTTGCTCCGATGCAGGTCCACATTGACGTTGACCATTCGCTTCTCCTCGCTGAGGGGTGGGGAGGGTGCGGGCCGGGGCCGCCCCGGCGGCCGGTGGTCAGTCGCCGCGCATGTCCGCGACGTAGGGCTGGTGCACGAGCAGGCCGCCGTCCACCCCGAGGGTCTGGCCCGTGATGAAGGCGGCCTCGTCCGAGGCGAGGAAGACGACCGCGGCCGCGACGTCCTCGGGTCTGCCGAGCCGGGGGGTGAGGTGGTGGCGCAGCATGGTCTCCTGGACCGCACCCTGCGCGGACCCGGAACTGGCTCCGGTCACGATGAAGCCGGGTGTGATGCTGTTGCAGCGGATGCCCCGCTTGCCGAACTCCGTGGCGACGTACCAGGTGAGATTGATCAGTGCCGCCTTGGACGCGCCGTAGGCGGGGTTGCGCAGATCGCCGGCGAGTCCGGACCCGGACGAGGTGTTGATGATCGATCCACCGCCTCGGGCGATCATGTGCGGGACCGCGGCCTGGACGGCGACCATCGTGCCGCTCAGGTTGATGCGCATGGTCTCGTCCCATACCGCCGGGTCGGCCTCGGCGACGGGCAGGTCCCGGCGAGCCGCGAGGTGGGTGGCGGCGGCGTTGTTGTGCAGGACGTCGACGCCGCCGTACGCGGTGACCGTGCTCTCGACCATCGCACGCACCGAGGCGGGATCGCCGAGGTCCACTTCCACGGCCATCGCCGTCCCGCCGGCGGCCGTGATCTTCTCGACCACCGTGGCCGCGCCCGCCGCGTTCAGGTCGGCGACCACCGTGCGCGCCCCCTCGGCCGCGACGCGTTCCGCCGTCGCGGCCCCGATGCCGGAGGCGGCTCCCGTGATGATCGCGATCTTGTCCTGGAGCCTCTTCATTCTTCCGTCCCCCTGTGCTCGGCCCCGGCTTCCGCCACGCCGTCCGCGGCCGGTGAACCGGCGCCCTGAAGCAACGGCCGAAGCCGGTTGCAGATGACATCGATGTGCCGTGCGACGGCGTCCTCGGGCAGCCCCGCGACCGAGGCTCCGAACCAGACGGTCTCGACCGGGGCTCCGGCGACGTACTTCGCCACGCTGGTGGCGACGTTCTCCGGGGTGTCGAAGAGGAAGGAGGAGAGCGGGCCGCGGGGCGTTCGCGCCCTCAACCTGTCGGGGTCCACCGGCCGGGGCACGGGGCGCCCGGTGCCCTCCACCATGTAGCGGCGGTAGCTGTCGAACTGGTAGGCGACGTGCTGCGCCACGAGCGGCCAGTCGCGTTCCGGGTCCTCGCTGACGAAGCCATCGATGCCGCCGGACATGCGCGCGGTCCGCGGATCGTGCCCGCCGGCGATCAGACCGTCGCGGTAGGCGGGCCAGGACTCCGCGTTCGCCGTCAGGAGGGGCTCCCCCATCCGTCCCGCCCGTGCGGCTCCCTTGGGGCCCTGATAACCGAGCCATATGGGCAAACGTTCCTGGACCGGGCCGGGCGTGACCCCGCCCTCGGCCCAGAGCCGCCGCAACTCGCCCACCTGGGCGTCGAGAGTCCGGTAGCGCGCGCCGATGTCGGCTCCGTAGGCCGCGAACTCCGGTACCCGGTAGCCGGCGCCGAGCCCGAGGTCGAGCCTGCCTGCGCTGATGAGGTCGACGATGGCCGCCTCCTCCGCGAGCTGGACGGTCTTGCGCAACGGGGCGATGAGGATGCCGGTGCCCAGCCGGACCCGTTTCGTGCGCGCCGCGGCAGCCGCCGCGAAGGTCAGGGGTTGCGAGAGGTATCCGTCCTCGAACCCGTGATGTTCGGTGAACCAGACGGAGTCGGCACCGAGGCGCTCCGCCTCCTCGCACATCTCCAGCGTGAACGCGTACAGGCGCGCGGGATCCCGCCGCCACTGCGGCGGGTTGCGCAGGTCGAACCAGAGACCGACCTTCATCCCAACCTCCTAAGTTGAACTATCTATCTCATTTAACGGTGCGCGACAAGGGTCCGGCTTGGCATCGCAACTCGAACATCTATATAGTAAGATAATTAATCTTATAGCACGTTGCATGAGGAGGGTGGCTCGTGGGGCTTCTGGATGGAAAGGTCGCGATCGTCACCGGTGGAGGCCGGGGGCTGGGGCGCGCGCACTGCCTCGCGCTCGCCCGCGCCGGCGCCGCCGTGGTCGTCAACGACCTCGGCGCCGGCCTGCACGGCGAGCGGGCCGACGAGTCGCCTGCGGACGAGGTGGTCGCCGAGATCACCGAGCTCGGCGGCCGCGCCGTCGCCAACGGGAGCTCGGTCGCCGACTGGGGGGCGACCGAGGCGCTGGTCGCCGACACGGTGGCGGAGTTCGGCCGGCTCGACATCGTGGTGAACAACGCCGGCATCCTCCGTGACCGCATGATCTTCTCGATGACCGAGGACGAGTTCGACGCGGTGATCGCCGTCCACCTCAAGGGCACCTTCGCGCTCACCAGGCACGCGTGCGCCTACTGGCGCGACGCCTTCAAGCGCGGCGAGCCGATCGCCGGCCGTCTCATCAACACCACCTCGGGCACGGGCCTGTTCGGCCAGGTCGGGCAGTCCAACTACGGCGCGGCCAAGGCGGGCATCGCCAACCTGACCACGATCGCGGCCATGGAGATGCGCCGCTACGGCGTCACGGTCAACGCCATCTCCCCCATCGCCGCCACCCGCATGACGGCAGAGATGCTGGGGGACGGCGCCTCCGGCGAGAAGGGGTTCGACCCTCTGGACCCGGCCAACGCCTCCGGCGCGGTCGTCTACCTCGCCTCCGACGCCGCCGGCTGGCTCACCGGGCAGGTCCTCAGGATCGACGGTGACAAGGTCAACCGCATGCAGTCCTGGAGCATCTCCGCCACCCACCACGCGCAGTCGGACGGTCCGGTGACCGCCGAGGAACTGGTGGAGGCGATGCCGCGGCTGTACGGAGCCGCGCCCGTCGGCCGTCCGATCGGGTTGCTGCCCGACAAGCACTGAGGCCGCGGCTTCCAGGGCCTTCGACGAAGGCCCGTCGTGCCGAAAGCTCCTGTGCCCCGGTTCTGCATCGCAGGGCGCGACCGGGGCACAGGTCATCCCCTACATCACGCGGTGTCCGGAACGGGAGAGCCGAGGATGAGGCCGGAGACGGGACCACCGTCGCGCAGTCCTCGCACCCGCTCCAGAAGGTCACGCCCGTCCGGCCCCAGCACCGCCGCCGCAGCGGCAAGGAATTTCTGCTCCATCCGGTCGCGAGGCAGCGGATTCTGCGGGCTGCCCGAGCGGTCCGGCACCTCCGCCCTCAGCCGACGGCCGTCCCGGGTCACGGCCGTCACCCGGGCACCGCGCCGGCCGGGGAAGCGCTCCTCGAAGGGTTGTTCGACCTCCAGCGCGACCGCGCCGACGAGTGCGGGGAATCGCTCGTCCGTCCTGTCCCGTTCCACCGATGCCTCGGTGACGGCACCATCGGTCAGGGCCACCGCGGCGAGGTACGGG
Organism: Spirillospora sp. NPDC052242; assembly: GCF_040679555.1. Lineage (NCBI taxonomy): Bacteria > Bacillati > Actinomycetota > Actinomycetes > Streptosporangiales > Thermomonosporaceae > Spirillospora > Spirillospora sp. NPDC052242. The sequence goes on along the minus strand of NZ_JBFAUZ010000042.1, from coordinate 24,183 downwards.
ATGCTGAAGCGACGTTCCGGAACCGTCGCCGGACGGGCGATGCCCGCGACGTCGAGCGCCGCCGCGTAGGTGCCGACCTCCAGCCGATCGACCTGCTCGGCCGTCAGCCCGCGCTCCCGCAGCAGCAGGACGGCGTCGATGACCGCGAAGGTGTGCCCGCAGCACGGGTACGGCTTGACGGTGATGGACTCGACCGCGAGGCCGCGGTCGAGCGTCGCCCGGCAGTTCGCCCAGTCCGACGTCGCGGCCCCGGTAGCCGCCGCGAGGCCCGCCGCTCCCTCGAGCACGTCCGGCGCGCCCGTCACTCCCCCGCGCGCGAGCGCGGCGGCCACGACCCCGGCCTGGGCCGCGTTCCCGGCGTGCAGCGGCTTGCCCATGGCGTCGCCCCGGAAGGTCTGCTGGAGGCCGGACGCCATTGTGGCGGAGATGGCGAGCGCGTGGGCGAAGGCGGCCTCGTCGAGTCCGAGGATCTCCGCGGCCGCCGCGGCGGCGCCGACGCTCCCGGCCGTGCCCGTGGTGTGCCAGTTACGGTAGTGCTCCGGACCGAGGTCGGCGGCCACCCGGCAGCCCACCTCGTACCCCGTCACGATGGCGCGCAGGAGACGCTCTCCGGAGGCGCCTGTCTGGTCCGCGACGGCGAGTCCCGCCGCGATGGTCGGTGCCCCGGGATGGTAGAGGCCCGGGGCGTAGATGTCGTCCAGTTCCAGGGTGTGCGCGGCGGTGCCGTTGATGAGCGCCGCGATCGGCGGTGGCGCGTTGCCGCCGCCCACCACACGGCTCGGCCCCGCCAGCCGTCCGAATCCCTGGATCAGGGCCACGGCGGGGGCCGCTCGGCCGCCTCCCAGGGTGACGCCGAGCCAGTCCAGAAGCACCCGCTCGGCGGCTTCGGCGGTGCCCGTGGCCAGCGGTGTCGCCCGCATGGCCGTCGCGAGCGCCGCGAGGTCCTGCACAACGGTCTTCGTCGTCGTCATGGCGGTCAGCCCTTCACACGGCGTACGAGAGCGTCGACCGCGACGACGCCCTCGCCCTTGGGCAGGACGATGAGGGGGTTGACCTCCGCCTCCAGGATCGGCGGTCCCGCCGCCTCGGCGAGCTTGGAGAAGGCGACCACGACATCCGCGAGAGCGTCGAGATCCCCCTCGGGCGCACCGCGGTAACCGGCGAGCGCGCGGAACGCGATGACCTCGCCGACCATTTCCCTGGCGATGCCCATGTCGACGGGGGCGGGCCGGACGCTGCGGTCCCGATAGAGCTCCGCGAGGACGCCGCCGGCCGCCAGCACCACGACCGGCCCCACCTCGGGCTCGTGCCTGTACCCGACGAGCGCTTCGCCGAGCCCCTTCACCATCGTCTGCACGAGGAGCCGGTCGGCCGTCGCGCCGGGCACCCGCTCCCGCACCACCCCCCGGATGCGCTCGGCCGCGGCGCGCAGACTCGCGCCGTCCGCGACGCCGAGAACCACCCCGCCCACGTCGGACTTGTGCGGAATCTCGGCCGAGAGGACCTTGACCGCGGCCGGTCCCGGCACGGGAAGGTCGCCGGGCGGCCGCTGCGACTCCAGCACCCGGAACTGCGCTACGGGAACACCGGCGCCGCCGAGCACCTCATAGGAGTCCGCCTCGTTCAGGACCGTCGCGGACACGCCAGGAGGCACCGTGTAGGTCGCCCGGGCGACCGGCGGCCGGCGGCCGTAGACGGCGGTAAGGGCGTCGGCGCAGGACTCGGCGGTACGGAAGGCGGCGATGCCGCTGGTCCTGAGCAACCGCAGCGCCTCCGGCGCCGCGGGCACGACGAAGGCCGCGAGGGGCTTGTCCGCGCCGGCGCTGTCGACGATCGGCTTCACCGCCAGCTCGGGATGGAATCGCGCGGAACTGCCCGGCACGGCCACCACGGCGTCGAACTCCGGGGCCGACAGCACGACGTCGAGCGCCCCCTTCATCACCTCGTAGCGCGTTCCCGCCAGGGTGAGGTCGATGAGGGCACCGGGCGCGGCGCTCACACCGGCGCGGGCCAGCCTCTCCATCGTGTCGGCCGACGGGCCGGGAAGTTCCGCGCCCGCCGCCGCCAGGCAGTCGACCGCCATCGCTCCGCCGCCGCCGGTGGTGGAGACGACGCACACCCGGGGCTTCGGAGTTCCGGCCGGGCGGATCGGCAGGCCGACCGCGAGGTTCTGGCCTTCGAGGAGTGCTTCGAACGTGTGGACGCGGGCGACGCCGAGGTCCCGCAGCAGGGCGTCGGCGACGGCGTCGTCGCCCGCGAGGGCACCGGTGTGCCCGACGGCGAGTTCCGCGCCCGCATCGGTCCGTCCCAGCTTGTAGGCGAGCACCGGCTTGCCCCGCTCGGCCGCGGCCCGGGCGAAGGAGCGCAGATCGTCGGCGGCCGCGAGGTTCTCCAGGAACAGCGCGTAGCTCCGCACGCGCGGGTCGTCGACCGTGGCGAGGCAGATCTCGCCGAGCGTCAGGTCGAGCGCGTTGCCGGTGGAGACCATTCCGCTGAAGCCGATGCCCATCTCCTTGCCCCGGGAGAGCAGGGCACCGATCGCGCTGCCGGACTGGGAGGCGACGAACACGCCGCCCTCCTCCAGGTCGGGTTCGGCGAACGCCGCGTTCGCGGTGAGCGCGTAGCGGCGGCCCGGGACCGCGACCCCGAGGCTGCTCGGCCCCAGCAGCCGCAGGTCGCTGTCGTCCAGTACCCGGCGCAACTCCGCCCGCCTGCGGTCCCCGTCGCTGGAGCCGCCGGTGAATCCGTCCGCGATGACCGTGGCCACCCGCACGCCGAGGTCGGCGCACTCGCGGATCGTCTCCAGGGCCTGGTCCGCACCGGTGAGGATCATGACGTGGTCGGGCACCACCGGTAGCTCACGGAGCGAAGGCCAGGCCCGTTCGCCCAGCACCGACGCCCGGACCGGGTTCACGGGGAAGACCTCGCCGCGCCATCCGTGCAGGCGCAGGTGCTCGAGCGGCCGCGCCGTCGTCTTGCCGGGTGTTCCGGACGCGCCGACGATCGCGACCGTGTCCGGAGCGAACAGTGCGTCGTACCACCGGCGGGAAGCGTTTCCGGGCGGTGCCGCGGTCATGAGGCGGCACCCCGCTGGCTGAACCGACGGCCGAACACGTGCTCGGCGATGCGGTTCTTGAGCACCTCGGTCGAGCCACCGGCGATCATCCAGCCTCGGGTCCGCCGGAAGCAGTACTCCACGAGCGACTCGGTGCTGAACCCCGTCGCGCCCATGCCCTGCATCGCCACGTCGGCTGCGCCGAAGCCCGCCTGGTTCGCGGCGAATTTGGCGATCGCGGTGTCGTGCGCCGAGGGAATGCCGTCGCGGTCTCCGGCGACCGCCGCCCGGTGCAGCAGCAGCTGAGCCGACTCCAGCTTCACGGCCGCCTCGGCGAACATCCACTGCAGGCCCTGGAACTCCGCCAGCGACCGGCCGAACTGGAACCGCGTGTTGAGATGTTCCGTGGCCTGGTCGAACGCGTACCGCCCGAGAGCGATCGACCGGGACGCGTTACCGAGGCGTTCGACGTTGAAGCCGCTGATCTGCCTCTTGAATCCGCCTTCTCCCAGGAGGACCTGCTCGGGCGGCACGTAGCAGTCGTCGAAGTACAGCTGGCACCAGTGCTCACCGTTCATGAACGTCGAAGGCTCACCGATCGTCAAGCCTTCGCTGTCACGGTCCACCAGGACGGAACCGATGCCGCCCACACCGGGGCCGAAGCGGACGTACACGAGGAAGACGGTCGCCTCGGCGCTGTGCGTCGAGAAGATCTTGGTGCCGTTGATCAGGTACCCGTCGCCCTTGGGCGTGGCCGTCGTGCGCAGGTCCGTGACCGCCGACCCGGCCTCGGGCTCCGTCATGCCCAGCCCGATCAGCGTCTCGCCCGCCAGCAGGCCGGGCAGGTAGCGCTCCCGCTGGCCGGGCGTAGCGTACTCGGCGAAGGTCCTGATGGGACCGAAGTTGCCCGCCTGGACGACGTCGGCACTGCGCGGGCAGCCTGTGGCGACCGCCTGAATGGCGGTGATCGCCGCCAGCAGGCCGGCGCCCTGACCGCCCTTCTCCTCCGGGATGGTGAGGCCGAGCAGACCCTGGTCCGCCATGGCCTTGGCGACGTCCCACGGGTAGTCCGCGGAGTGCGCCCGCGCGAGGGCGTCGGGAGCGAGTCGTTCGGCCGAGAACGCCTCCACGGAGCGTCGGAACTCGTCCACCTCGGTCGGCAGGGAGAAATCCATGAACTGTCCAGCTTTCTTCAGTGGGCCGACGCGGTCGCCGGGGCTTCGTGCAGGGCCACCACGCCCTCGGGGAGGCCGGCGCGCGGATCGGCGTAGCGGTCGAACACCTCGGGGTCGTGTCCGGGGACGATGTGATCGGGACCCGAGGCGAGCTCGCCGAGGCGCTCGTAGCCGTCGAGCAGCCTGCCGAGGTCGAGGATCGCCGGGAAGGGGTTCCGCTCCTGGAAGTTGGCGTAGTAGTGCAACGCGTCGGAGGCGAGGACCACCCAGCCGCGGCCGGTGTGCACGCGCACGACCTGCAACCCCCGCGTGTGCCCGCCGATGAGGTGCAACTCCAGCCCGGGGGCCAGTTCGACGTCGCCCTCGATGACCCGAACGTCTCCCGCGTGAACGCGCCTGACGACGTCGGCGACGTCCTCGGGCTCGTAGAAGTGGTTCAGGGCCGGATGCGTCATGGGTTTCCCGGTCGTGAAAGCCAGTTCGTCCGCCTGGACCGCGACGCGCGCGCCGGGGAAGTCCCCGATGTTGCCCGCGTGGTCGTAGTGAAGGTGGGTCAGGACGACGTGATCGACCTTCGCCGGTTCCGTGCCCGCCCGGCGCACGGCCTCGGCGGGCCGCAGGTCCAGGCGGCGCCCGCGCCGGGTCCCCGCGGGCTCGCTGAAGCCCGTGTCGACGACGACGGCGCGATCACCCCGGCGGGCGAGCCACATCGTGAAATCGAGCCGCATGGCGCCCGTACGGGCACAGGGCATCAGGAAGTTGTCCTGGGCGGGACGGTCGACCGATCCCAGGCGCAGCGCGAAGACCTCCCACACCGGGAGCGTGGAGCGCTCACCCACGGCCGTCCACCAGCTTGATCATCGCGGGGTAGTAGTCGTCGCCGTAGCCCGCGTCACGGGTGCGTTCGAGCAACCGCATCGTCTGGTCGGCCGCCGGGACGTCGATCCCCTCGTCGCGCGCCAGTTGCAGAGCGAGCGCCAGGTCCTTGATGGCGTAGGTCGTGGGGAACGCGCGCTTCGGGAACTCGTCGGGAATCATCGTCGCCGTCGCGGTCCGCCGCAGCGCGAAGCTGTCCGCCGATCCGAGCGCGAGCGTCTCGAACAGCAGCGCCCCGTCCACGCCCGCGGCGCGGCCGATGGTGAGCGCCTCGGCGAGCGCGTTCATGTTCAGGAACAGCACCATGTTGTTGAGGATCTTCATCACCTGGCCGTTGCCCGTACCGCCCGCGTGGACGATGTCGCTGCCCATGCAGGACAGGTACGGCTTCAGCTCGGCGAACAGCGCCTCGGCGGCGCCCACGGTGATGAGCAGCGTGCCGTCCTCGGCGGCCTGGCGCAGCCGCGCGACCGGCGCATCGACGAACGCGACGCCCACGGCGTTCATGCGGGCGGCGAGGGATCGCGTCCGGCTCACGTCGCTCGTGCTCATGTCGACGATGACCCGGGGACGATCCGGCCCGCCGGTGAGGTCGGCGCAGACCGCCTCCACCTCGCGGATGCTCGGCAGTGAGAGGAAGACGATCTCGGCGTCGCGCGCGAGCTCGGCCGTGTCGCGGCACGGGCGGGCGCCGAGAGCGGCGGCCGCTTCCACCGCCTCCGCCACCGGGTCGAAGACGACCACGGGGGCGTCCGAGCGGCGGATCAGGTTCGCGCACATCCGCGAGCCCATCACGCCGAGCCCGATGAATCCGAGGACTGGTGTGTCTGTCATGGTCGAACCCTTCATGGAGGCGCTCATGCGGTGGCGACGATGACGCTCTTGAGCTGGGTGTAGTGGTTGATCGCCTCGGTGCCCTTCTCCCGTCCCAGCCCGCTGTTCCGGTAGCCGCCGAAGGGCACCTCGACTCCGGCGCCGGCGTAGCGGTTCACCTGGACCTGCCCCGCCTGCAGGGCCGCCGCGACCCGGTGCGCGGTGCCGACGTCGGCGGTGAAGACGCCCGCGGACAGCCCGTATTCTGTGTCGTTCGCGATCTCGACCGCCTGGTCCAGGGACTCGAACGCCAGCACCGACTGCACCGGCCCGAAGACCTCCTCCCTGGCGATGGGCATGTCGTTGGAGACGTCGGTGAGCAGCGTCGGAAGGACGTAGTGGCCGCGCTCCATGGCGTCGGGCGTCCCGCCGCCGGCCGCGATGCGGGCGCCGTCACGGACGGCCCGCTCGACGTGCTCCAGGACGCGCGTCCGCTGGCGCGCCGAGATCAGCGGCCCGAGGTCGGGGTCGTCCAGGCCCGGGCCCACCGACAACCCGGCGATGTGCTCGGACAGACGTTCGACGAACTCGTCGTGCACCCTCCTGTCGACCAGGAGCCGGGTGGTGGCGAAGCATGACTGCCCGGAGTTGCGGATTACGGCGGACGCGCCCGCCCGCGCGGCGGCGGCGAGGTCGGCGTCGGCACAGACGATCGTCGGCGACTTGCCGCCGAGTTCGAGGTTGACGCCGACGATCCGCTCCGCCGCCACGGCGCCGACGCGTCGTCCGGCGTGCACCGATCCCGTGAAGGTGATGTGCCGAACCAGTGGATGGCCCGTCAGCCACTCCCCCGTCGTGTCCCCCGTGCCGAGCACGACGTTGCACACGCCGGCGGGAAGTCCCGCCTCGACCATGAGCCGGGCGGCGAGAAGCGAGGTCAAGGGGGTCAGTTCGGAGGGCTTGACGACGACCGTGTTCCCCGCCGCGAGGCAGGGGGCCACGCCGCGGGTCATCTGGGTGAGCGGCGCGTTCCACGGGGTGATGTGGGCGACGACGCCGTAGGGCTCGCGGATCGTGTAGGTGAACGTGCCCGGGGGCTGCGGGATCGTCTCGCCGTGGATCTTGTCCGCGAGGCCCGCGTAGTACTCGAAGTAGCGCACGCTCGCCGCGATGTCCGCCCGAGCCTGGGAGAGGGGCTTGCCGGAGTCGAGCGACTCCAGACGGGCGAGCAGGTCCGCGTGCTCGGTCAGCTTGGCGGCGACGCTCGCCAGGTGCCGCGCGCGCTCCACCGGGGCCAGTCGCGACCAGCCGCGCCACGCGCGGTGCGCGTCCTCGACGGCGGCGGCGACGTCTTCGGCGCGGGTGCCTTCGAACGCTCCAACGGTTTCCTCGTCGGCCGGATCCTCGATCTCCATCAGCCGGTCACGCCCGGGCGGGAGGTGCGCGCCTCCGACAACGGCCGTCAGGACGTCCGGAAGCCCCGCCTCCGCGAGCAGCAGGCGCGATCGGGAGTTCTCTGCCATGGCGATCCATTCCGTCGTGCGTCCCCGCGCGGGCGGCCGGCTCGAACCGGCCGCGGGGAGGCCGTCCGGACGCTCCCCGCTCCCGCCTAGATAGTTATATAGTTTAACTTAATCATAGCAAGTCGTCGCACACAGAACGGGAGTGCGGGATGCAGGAAGAGACGGATGAATCGCCTCCGGCCGGCCCTCTGACCGGAGTGCGCGTGGTCGAGGTCGCCGGTCTCGGGGCCGCGCCGTACACCGCGATGCTCCTGTCGGACCTCGGCGCCGAGGTGATCAGGGTGGACCGGCCCGGCACCCGGGCCGAGGGCGCCGACAGGTACGCGTTGAGCCGCGGACGGCGCTCGATCACCATCGATCTGAAGCGGCCCGAGGGCGTCGAGACACTGCTGCGGCTCGTGGAGAAGGCCGACGTCCTCATCGAGGGTTTCCGCCCGGGGGCGGCCGAGCGTCTCGGATTCGGGCCAGAGGTCTGTCTGGACCGCAACCCCCGGCTCGTCTTCGGCCGCATGACCGGCTGGGGCCAGAGCGGCCCGATGGCGCGGATGGCGGGGCACGACCTCAACTACCAGGCGCTCACCGGCGCGCTGGCCCTCCTGCGTCGCGGGGACGGTCCGCCCGCGACGCCGCCCGGCCTCATCGCCGACTTCGCCGGCGGGGGGCTGATGCTGGGCTTCGGCGTGCTCGCCGCGCTTCTGGGGCGCCGCACGTCCGGACGCGGGCAGGTCATCGACGCGGCCATGGTGGACGGCGTGGCGTCGCTGACCACGCTCGTCCACTCGATGATGGCGCAGGGACGCTGGACCGACGCGCCGGGCAGCAACTTCTGCGACGGCGCGGCGCCGTACTACGACAGCTACGAGACCGGCGACGGAGGCTACATGGCCGTGGCGCCGATCGAACCGCGGTTCTACGCGATCATGGTCGAGCTCCTCGGGCTGAACCTCGCGGAGCTGCCCGACCGCGACGATCCGGCCAACTGGCCCGCGCTCAAGGAGCTGTTCGCGAGGATCTTCCGGACCCGCACCCGGGCGGAATGGACCGACGTCTTCGACGGAACCGACGCCTGCGTCACTCCGGTGCTCAGCGTCACCGAGGCGGTCCGCCATCCCCACAACGTCGCCCGCGGTACCTACGAACGGGCTTTCGATGTGGTCCAACCGGCACCGGCGCCGCGTTTCGACCGGACGCCCGCCGGAATCGCGGGGCCACCGCCGCTGCCGGGCGCCGATTCGCTGAGGATTCTCATGGACTGGGGGTTCACCTCGTCGGAGGCCGCGGACCTGATGACCGGCGGCGTGGTCCGGCAGCGATGAGGACCGGGGGGCCTCGTCGCCCCCGAGAGAACCACGAGGCCCCGCCGGCCGGAGCCGTTCCGGCGGTTCAGGACGCGTCGAAGTCGCGCCCGCGGATGAGCCGGACCGGCGTGAAGACCGCCACCTCCTCGTCCCGCTGGTTGATCACCCCGCAGCGGGTGGTCACCACTCCACGGCCCGGTTTGCTGGACGCTCGCGACTCGGTGGTCTCCACCACGACGTGAAGCGTGTCCCCTACATAAGTCGGCCGATTGACCGAGAACTCCATGTGCATGAACGCGAGCCCGGTACCGTGCAGCACGTTGGTCTGCAGGATGAGCCCTTCGGCGAGCACGTAGACCAGGGCCCCGGGGATCAGCCGCCCGGTGTAGCCCCCTTCGGCGGCGTGGCGCGCGTCGTAGAACAGCGGCTCGTTGAAGCCGCCGAGATGAACGAAGTTCATGAGGTCCGTCTCGGTGACGGTCCGGCAGGCCGTCCGGAACGCCGTCCCTTCCTTCATGTCCTCCCACGTCATCCCGTGGACCAGCGGCTCCGCCGTCCTCGCGATCTCCGTCATGGCACTTCCCTCCGCGCTCGCCGGACCGGCGCCCGCACACGATCCGGTCATCGATAAAGTTTAATCTATTCAACTATATTAGAGGAATGACCGAGCGAGGAGGTGAGCGGTGAGCGACAGCGGCGCGCTGCACGGGGTGCGAGTGCTCGATCTCAGCCGCATCCTGGCCGCCCCCATGGCGAGCCAGATGCTGGGCGACCTGGGCGCGGAGGTGCTCAAGGTCGAACGCCCGTCGACAGGGGACGACGCCCGGCAGTACGGGCCACCGTTCCTGGACGACGAGACGGCGGGGATGTCCGCCTTCTATCTGAGCTGCAACCGCAACAAGCGGTCCATCACGGTGGACTTCACGACCGACAAGGGCAGGGGCCTCCTCCTCGACCTGATCGAGCGCTCGGACGTCCTGCTCGAGAACTTCCGGCCCGGCGTACTGGCCAAGTACGGCCTGGCCTACGACGACCTCCGCGAGCGCTTTCCCGGCCTCGTCTACTGTTCGGTCACCGGGTTCGGCCAGACAGGCCCGTACCGACACAAAGCCGGGTATGACGGCATCTTCCAAGCCCTGAGCGGCATGATGAGCGTCTCCGGTCACCCCGACGGGACTCCGGGCGCCGGGCCGATGAAGTCGGGTCTCTCGCTCATCGACATCCTCACCGGCCTGTACACCGCCACCGCGCTGCTGGCCGCGCTCCGGCACCGGGACCGGACGGGAACGGGACAGCACCTCGACGTCTCGCTCCTGGACTGCGGCATCGCGGCCATGTCCCACTACGCGCAGAACTTCCTGGTCACCGGGGACGTGCCCGAGCGGCGGGGCAACGGCGGTTTCGGCGGCATCCCCTCACAGGCCTTCGAATGCGCGGACGGTGAGCAGTTCTTCATCGTCGCCACCACGAACCCGCAGTTCGGACGGGCGTGCCGCGCGATCGGCCGCCCCGACCTCATAGCGGATCCACGCTTCGCCACGATCTCCGCCCGCATCGAGAACCGCCTGGAACTGCTGACGGAGCTGCGCGCCGTCTTCGCCCAGCGCGATGCCCGGCACTGGATCGAGGTCCTGGACGCCGCCGACGTTCCGGTGAGCCCCGTCAACGACATCCGTTCCGCGTTGGCGGACGAGCAGGTCCGGCACCGAAAGCTGGAGATCGGCATGGCCCATGCGGAGCACGGCGCGATCCCGAGCCTCCGGTACCCGATCAGAATGTCCGGCAGCCCCGTGGACGAGTACACGGCCCCGCCGACGCTGGGCGAGAACACGCGCGAGATCCTCTCCGGCCTCCTCGGCCTGGACGAGGCGGAGATCGCCGATCTCGCCGCACAGGGAGTGATCTGACACGGCGGTCCCGGGGTCGCTCCCGGGACCGCCGCTCCGGTGTCAGAGCCGCTCGATGAGGGTCCCCGTCCCCATGCCGCCGCCGACGCACATCGTCACGAGGGCGTAGCGTCCACCGGTGCGTTCGAGCTCGTTGAGGGCCTTGGTCACGAGCACGCCGCCGGTCGCGCCCAGCGGATGCCCGAGGGCGATGGCGCCCCCGTTGACGTTCACCTTCTCCAGGTCCGCCTTGTGCTCGCGCTGCCAGGCCAGCACGACGGACGCGAACGCCTCGTTGATCTCCACCACGTCGATGTCGTCCAGCGTGAGGCCGTTGCGCTCCAGGATCGCCTCGGTCGCGGGGATCGGTCCGGTCAGCAGCATGACCGGGTCGCTCCCGACCAGGATGCTGTCCACCACTCGGGCCCGGGGGACGAGCCCCAGCGCACCGGCGCGCGCGCTGTTCATCAGGAGCAGGGCCGACGCTCCGTCGGAGATCTGGGACGACGTTCCCGCCGTGTGCAGGGCGCCTGGGCGATCCTTCTGGTTCACCTTGAGGCCGGCGAGCCCTTCCAGCGTGGTCGGGCGCGGCCCTTCGTCGACGTCGATCGTCTTCGTCCCCGCGGGCTCGCCGGCATCGTCCACCGCCGGGGCCTCGACGGGCACGATCTGGCCGGCGAACCGCCCCTGGGTGATCGCCCGGGCCGCGCGCGCCTGTGACAGCACCGCGAACTCCTCCAGATCCCGACGGGCGAGTCCCCATGCCTCGGCGATCCGATCGGCCGCCTCGAACTGCGACGTGACCTCGTAGTGCCCCTCGTACCGGGACGTCTTGGCGGGCCCCAGCTCCGGCATGACGCTGCTTCCCATGGGGATCGGGCTCATCGTCTCGACGCCGCCGGCGACGGCCGCGTCGACCACTCCCCCGGCCACCAGCCCGTAGGCGAGGGTGAACGCCTGCTGCGACGAACCGCACTGGGCGTGCACGGTCGATGCCGCGACGCCGCGGTCCAGGCCCGCCGCCAGCCAGGCGGTACGCGTCACGTTGCCCGACTGGGGGCCGACCTGGTTGACGCATCCGCCGACGACCTGGCCGATCACGCCCGAGTCGACGCCCGTTCTCGCGATGAGCCCGGCGAGCACATCGCCGAAGAGGTCGGGGGCGAGGTGATGGGCGAGCCCGCCGCGCCGCTTCCCGACCGCGGAGCGCACCGCCTCCACGATGACGACATCGGACATGTCCCCTCCTTGATATACTTGAATAGTTTAACTATATCATCGTCCCGTCGCCCCGACCCGAGACGCCGGGGCCGACATCCGGGGCCACCCTGTTCACAAAATAGATTAATGATTTAACCTAGACGGATGACAGTGGACACGAAGATGCGGGTGGACGGCAAGCTGGTCGCGAGCTCGCTGGGGCGGGTGGCCGAGACGGCGCGCGAGCACGAGGCGAGGGGATACGCCGGCCTCTGGTCGTCGGAGTCCAAGCACGACCCCTTCCTGCCGCTCGTCGCGGCGGCGCAGGGCACCGAGCGCCTGGAACTCGGGACCGCGATCGCCGTCGCGTTCGCCAGGACCCCGATGACCCTCGCGTACACCGCCTGGGACCTGCAGCGCTACACGGAGGGCCGATTCACCCTCGGCCTCGGCAGCCAGGTCAAGCCGCACATCGAACGGCGCTTCTCCATGCCGTGGAGCCGGCCCGCCGCCCGCATGCGCGAGATGGTGACGGCCATCCGCGCCATCTGGGAGAGCTGGCAGAACGGCTCCAAGCTGGACTTCGAGGGCGACTTCTACCGGCACACCCTGATGACCCCCTTCTTCTCACCGGGGCCGCTGCCGACCCCCGCGCCCAAGGTCGTGATCGCCGCCGTCGGCGAGGCGATGACCCGCGTCGCCGGCGAGGTGTGCGACGGGATCCTCCTGCACGGATTCACCACGGAGCGCTACATCCGCGAGGTGACGCTGCCGATCGTCCGCGAGGGGCAGGAGAAGGCGGGCCGCTCCGGCCTGCCCTTCGAGGTCGTCGGGCTGCCGCTGACCGCGACCGGGACGACCGACGAGTCGCTCGCCGCGGCGGTGCGCGCCGTCCGCGAGCAGATCGCCTTCTACGCGAGCACCCCGGCCTACCGCGCCGTCCTCGATCTGCACGGCTGGGGCGAACTCGGCGACGAGCTGCACGCCATGTCGCGCGGCGACGCCCCGGACAAGTGGACCAGGATGGGGGACGCCGTCGACGACGAGGTCCTCAACACCTTCGCGGTCGTCGGCCCGCCCGAGGAGATCGCCCCGGTACTGGCCGAGCGTTTCGGTGACCTGGTGACCCGCTTCCAGTTCTACGCGCCGTACGAACACGAACTCGACGTGTGGACGCCCGCGCTCGCGCAGCTCGAAGAGCGGTCCGCCTAGCGGCGGCGATCGGTGAGGCGGGCGGCGGAGGCCCCCGCCTCACCGCAGGTCGCGAGCACGCGCACGCAACACGTTCTTGAGCACCTTCGAGCTCGCGTTGCGCGGCAGGTCCTCGACGACGAACAACCGCCTCGGCACCTTGAAGCCCGCCATGCACTCGAACGCCCAGGCTGACCAGTTCCTCGTCTTGACGCGCTCCCCGGCATGAATGCCGGGGATTCGGCCTGTGCCGCGCCGTTGCCGGTGCGGTCACCTCCGCGGCTTCCTGCTTCAACGGGCCGTGCCCCGACCCAGGGTCGGGGGTCTTACCTGCCCTCCATCAGGCGTTTAAGGTCTCCGCCTCCCCCGGACGCCTGGGGGTTTCCGTCCAGCGGCGACCAGCAGAGCATCACATGGTGATGCGGCGTCCCTCGTCCAGGATGTTGCGTGCGGCATTGACGTCCCGGTCGTGCACCACCCTGCACCCCCCGCACGCCCACGCGCGGACGTGCAGCGGTTTGGGGCCGTCGCGCTGTCCGCAGTGCGAGCAGATCTGCGAGGACGGGAACGCCCGGTCCACCCGCGCGAAGGTCCGGCCGTACCGGGCCGCCTTGTACTCCAGCATTGCGGTGAAGGCCGACCATCCGGCGTCGTGCACCGACTTGGCCAGCCGGGTGCGCGCCAGTCCCTTCACGCAGAGGTCCTCGACGTAGAGCGCTTGGTTCTCGCGCACGAGCGTAGTGGACAACTGGTGGTGGAACTCGCGGCGCGCGTCGGCGACCTGCGCGTGCGAACGGGCGACCTTGGTGCGGGCCTTGTCGCTGTTGGCCGAGCCCTTCTGCTTGCGGGACAGGTCCCGCTGGGCTTTGCGGAGCTTTCTCTCGGCGCGGCGCAGGAAGCGCGGGGAGGCAACCTTACGGCCGTCCGACAGAACCGCGAAGTGCTCCAACCCCAAATCGATGCCCGCTTCGGCATCGGCCGCCGGCAGCGGTTCGTCGTCGGTCTCGACAACGAACGAGGCGAAGAACCGTCCGGCGGCGTCCTTGACCACGGTCACCGTCGCCGGGACCGACGGCAGCCGGCGCGACCACCGCACCCGCACCTCGCCAATCTTGGGCAGGGCGAGCTTCCCGCCGCCAGTTATGGACCAGCGGGCGTTGGCGGTGAACCGAATCGACTGCCGGGCATCCTTGCCGGATTTGAACTTCGGCGCCCCCGTGCGGGGGCGTTTGCCGGCCAGGCCGTCGAAGAACGCCCGACAGGCGGCCTCCAGGTCCCGCAGCGACTGCTGCAGCACCACTGCCGACACCTCACCCAACCACGCACGCTCCGGCGTCTTCTTCGCCGCGGTCATCGCAGCCGACAGCTCGGCCGCCCTCGGGTACGGTAGCCCGGCCTCGCGGGCGTCCTTGCGCGCCCGCAACGCATCGTTGTACACCACGCGCGAGCAGCCGAACGCCCGCGCGAGGGCGTTCCGCTGCCCCCGGGTGGGGTAGAGACGAAACCGATACCGAAGCTGCACGTAACCAGACTATTACCCTCCGGATCCATCCGGCTGCGGGACGCAGGAAAACGGGCCGGTTCGATGCGGGTGACGCCGGACCGCCCCGAGGGCGGTCCGGCTATTCCTGTCCCGCTTCGCGGGAGGGTCGGCTTCCCCTGAAGCTGCAGGGCGGAGCACTGCCGACGAATGCCGGTAGCGAATCCGCAGGTCCGGTGGGACGTAGCTCCAGCGGTCCTCCCTGCTCGGCGGGGCGACGGCCGTCATCGCTCCTTCTCGCCCGCCCGCAGCAGTTCGCGAGCCACGATCGCCCGTTGGATCTCCGCGGACCCCTGGGTCACCTCGAAGAACTTGCTCTCCCGGAACAGCCGCTCGACCTCCATCTCCCGCGTCCAGCCGTAGGCTCCGCAGACCTGGAGCGCCGAGCCGGCCGCCTCGCGCGCGGTGCGTCCGGCGACCAGCCTCGTCGCCGCCGCCTCGCGCGCCACCGGCAGGCCCCGATCGACCATGGCCGCGACCGACTGGACCAGCGCCCGCGCGGCCAGGACGTCCGCCTGCGTCTCCGCCAGATGGGACTGGATCGAGGCGAACTTGCGCCCGATGGGCTGGTCACGGTGGGTGCGCTCGAGCGCGTACCGCACCGACTCGTCCAAGGCTCGCTGCGCGATGCCCACGCAGATCGCCGCCGCGCGCACCTTGCCCCGCGACTCCCCCGCGAGCATGGCCTCGAACCCGCCCGCCGGATCGCCGACGACGTGGTCGGCGGGCACGCGGACGCCCTCCAGGTACACCGGGGCGGGCTCTCCGCCGCCGAGTCCGAGCACCTCCACCGGCGGGCCGGTGGACCAGCCCGGTGAGGCGGTGTCCACGAGGAAGGCGCCGACACGGTCCCCGGGAGTCTTGGCGAACACGAGGGCGACCGAGCACACCCCGGCATAGGAGATGAACTGCTTGGCTCCGTCCAGGATCCAGTCATCGCCGTCACGCCGCGCCTCGGTCCGAAGCTGGCGAGGGTCGGAGCCCGTCTGGGCCTCGGTGAAGGCCCAGGCCGCCACCACTTCACCCGAAACGAGCCTCGGCACCCAGCGCCGGACGACCTCGGAACCGCCCAATCGCAGGAGCGTGTCGGCGACCTGCACCGTGGTCCCCGGATAGAGGGCCGCGATGGCTCCGGCACGCGCGACCTCCTCGGTCGCGGCGACGTACGCGCTGAAGGTGCCGCCGGCGCCGCCCACCTCCTCGGGGAAGGGCAGAGAGAACATCTCGAGCTCGCGCAGCCGCTCCCAGAGTTCCCAGGAGAAGCGCTGCGTCCGGTCGATGTCGCCGATCAGCGGCCGCACTCGCCGCCGGGCCCAGTCGCGGACCTCCCTGCGCAGGGTCTCCAGGTCGTCCGCGCTGTCGGTCGGAACGGGCGCCACGGTCACCCCGCACCTCCGGCAGGTTCATCGGCCGGGGTGAAGGAGGTCGAGCCGGCGACTTCCTCCCACGCGTCGAGCTCACGTTCCACGTCGGCGAGCTTGCCGCGAATCGCACGGACGGCGTCATGCCCGAGCGGCAGCCGTCCTGGTGGATCGTCCGCTTCGACCGCCCGGACGATCGCCTCGGCGGCCCGCCGGGGGTCGCCCGGCTGCGCGCCGTCCAGCCGCTCCAGGCCGCCCGCGATCGCGGTGACGACCTCGTACTCGGTGATGCTCCGCGCCGCCCGCTTGAGCCCGGCCCCGGCCCAGCGGGTCCGGAAGGCCCCGGGTTCGACGATGGTGACGCGCACGCCGAACGGCGCGAGCTCGTGGCGGAGCGCCTCGGAGAGGCCCTCCAGGGCGAACTTGGAGGCGTTGTACAGGCCGAGGCCGGGCTGGCCGGTGAACCCGGCGATCGAGCTGACGTTCACCACGTGCCCGCGGCCTCGCTCGCGGAAGTGCGGGAGAACCGCGCGGATGAGCCGGAGAGGTCCGTAGAAGTTGGTGTCCATCTGATGCCCGGCCTCTTCATCGCTCACCTCCTCGACCGCGCCGAGCAGACCGTAACCGGCGTTGTTCACCAAGACGTCCAGGTGCCCGGCGATCCGCACGGCCTCGTCGACGCGCTCGGCGAGGACGTCCGCGGGATCCGTCGCGTCCAGGACGACCGCGAAGGCGCGTCCAGACGACAGCAGCTCGAATTCGGCCGCCTGCTCCTTGTTCCGCAACGTGCCGACCACGGTGCCGCCGCGGTCGAGGACGGTCTCGGCGAGCGCACGTCCCAGGCCGCCCGACACTCCCGTGATCATCCAGTGCCCGGGGGCGTTGCCTTCGCTCATTCGTCGTTCACCCATCGCATCAGCCGCTGGAGCGGGTAGAAGCCGTCGTGCGACAGCCCCGGAGGCATCCCGCCCGCCATGCCCAGGGTCACCACGCGCTGGACGCCGGCGGACGCGAGCGCGTCGCGGAGTTCGACCTTGCGCGCCGCCGGGTAGACGCCCACCGTCTGCGTGGCGACACCGGCGTACCGGATCGCGTCGGCGAGCGACGGCACCGGGATCACGTTGACCACCTTGCCGTCGGGGTGGAACTCCACGGGCTCGGGAGAACGGATGACCAGGCCGTGACCGTCGTAGCCGCCCCACACGCGGTAGTCGTCCTCCAGGCCGCGCAGGACCTCGATCTCCTCGCGCAGCTCGGCGTCGACCTTCGGCCCGCCTGCGGAGGAGAACTCGCGTGCCACGCCCATCCGCTCGCAGAGCGCGGCGGCGAACCTGTCGGCGTTCTCCACCGGCCCCTCGACGAACTGGAACCGGCTGGCGACGCACGCCGCCTGGTTGAAGAACGTGGCGTCGGTGGCGGCGGCCTCGGCGGCCTCCCGAAGGGCCTTCTCCGAGGCGAAGGCCTGCTCGCCGATCACCGAGATCGACGTCTTCGGGTCGAAGGAGACGAGCTCGAATCCGGGGCCGATGTACTTCAGCGCCCCGCGGATGGTGCCCTCTCCGCCCCACGCGACGAGCTTGTCGAAGAACTGGGCGCGGAACAGCACGCTCTCCACGGCGGTGTCGCCGCCGCGCCAGTACGCCGCCGAGAACGAGCGCACGATCGGATGTCCCGGGGCGACGGCCGCCATCGTGCGCAGCACGGCGGTCGCGGTGAACAGGTCGTTCGACGGAAGCTTGAGGAGGTTGACGCCCTTGGTGATCGCACCGCGGACGATGGACTGCGCCGCGACTCCGGGAGCGTTGCCGGCCAGGATGTGGACCAGGCGCGGCGGGAAGGCGCGGATCCCGGCGACGCGGCCGTCCGGCAGGACGACCTCCCGCCAGCCGTCCAGGACGTCGGCGCCGCCCAGTTCGTTGTCGATCTGGGCCAGGATTCCGGGCCGCTGGAAGCTCCGCCACAGCAGCGCGTAGGCACGTTCCAGGACCTCCGCAGGCAGCGGGCTGACCGCCGTCATGTGCTCCAGCGCTTCGGCGAGCAGGCCGTACGTGTCGTCCTTGAGGTGCAGACCGGTCTCCACCAGCAGGTCGACGATCTCGCTCGTGGGCACGTCGAAGGCCGGACCCGCCTGCGACCTCGGCCAGACCAGCCGGTCGAGGTCGAGGGCGGGTGTGCGGAACTCCTCGCCGGGCCGGCCGTGGACGACCGCGGCACCGTGGTCGACCTCGCCCTGGACGACGTGGGCGACCGGTGTCGGCTCGGCGGTGTTCCCCGCCGGATTCTCGGTACCGGACAGAGTCGCGCCGCTCATGCCTGGATCATTCCTCTCACGTAGGAGTCGAGCGTGGCCGCACAGGTGATCTTGTCGTCGCCGCCGAGGTCGCCGTAGCGGGTGATGTCGGGCAGCACGGCGGGGCCGGACCGTCCGCACTCGCAGTCGCCGAAGTTCACCCGCACCCGGTCGCCGCTGATCAGGCCGCCCCAGCGGCCCTCCAGGGAGACGTCCAGGAAGGCGAACCGGCCCTCGACGGTTCCCTCGCTCTCGTTGAGGAGCGTTTCGCCCGGCTCGTCGAGGATCAGCGGCAGGACCCACGGCGGCACGTGGTAGTTCCCCTTCTCGCAGGCGGGGCAGGAGCCCTGCAGCTCCGTCATGCCGTAACTGCGGATCCTCCGGACGTCCCCGTAGAACGCCGCGAGCTGCTGCGGGTAGTCGTCGGGCAGGACGTTGTTCTTGTTGCCGCCGCCGGCGAGGACCAGCGAGTCGGGGTGGAACTCTCCGTCGGGCACGCCGCGCGCCCGCATGCCCTGCATGAGGGCGTACTGCTGGTTGTTCATCGCGGCGATGAACAGCGGCTCGCGCCGATGCTCCGTGATGTCGTCGATCAGCGCGTCGAACGTCGCCTGCATCTCGCCGCCCCGCTCGCCCGAGGCGCTCTCGAACTCCTTGACCTCCTGGGGTGTGGCGGTCCCGTCGGTCATCTTCTTTCGGAGCAGGCCGGTGCGCATGAGTTCGGAGACCCTGAGCGGCTCGTCGGTCAGGAGCCTCAGCGCCCCCTCCGTGACGAACAGATCCGCGTGCATCCGGAAGCCGTCGATCGAGCGCATGGGGCCCGCCGCCGGGGTCAGGATGTAGCCGCGGCGGGTGCGCTCGGGCGGCAGCGGACGCGGCCAGCAGGTGAGGTTGGCCATGACGTCCCAGAGGAGCGCGCGGTCCGCTTCGACGCTGTTGAGGAACGAGACCTTCCCCGATGTGCCGCTGGTGATGTAGAGCCGGTGCCCCGCCGCGTCGAGCCGCGCGATCCAGTCGTCGATGTCGGTCACGCCGGTGACGTCGACCTCGCCGGGCTCCACCACCGAGACGGTCGAGTACCAGCGCAGCAGCCCGTCCCAGCGTCCGGAGGTGATGTAGTTGAGCGGGTACGACTTGTAGCTGGTGTGCGAGAACAGCAGCGGAACGATGTCGGCTTCCGCTCCGATCTCCTTGACGCCCACCTCGTCCGCCCTGCGCCGCAGCAGCGGGATCCGCTCGCGATGTGCGGCGAAGCACTCACGTGCCGCCTCCAGTTGGAGGGCGCGCAGTCGCCTGGACGGTTGGTCGAACGTCTCCCCGAAGCCGGCGAGACTCCGGAGCTCATCTCGGGCGCTGGTCACGGTCCCTCCTCGCTCGATCCGCCGCACGGCCGGCGGTCGAATCTAAATCAGATGTTGAATCTGAAATATTTAGCTATTTCGAACATAGGTGGGTGCTGTGATGATGTCAATGGTCGGTGTCGAAACGATGGCACGAGACGATTTACCCGCACGTCACGGCGCCCTTGTGCCGCATCGACCCACGAATCCCAACGACACATCCTCGACATGCAGAGCCTCCGGGCACGTCGAGCGAGGGCGCCTGAAAGCTCATCACTCCGCACAAGGGAACGTCATCGAGGCGCTCGACCACGCGCCTGAGCAGGCACCGGCGGCTCCGCTCAGCCGGTGGATCCATCTGAGGCGCGCGGCGCGGCGCCGAACTGGAGTTTCAGCCGCTTGATCAACATGGTCGTCTCGTAGGCGACGAGGCCGGTATTGCCCCCGCTGTCACTCAGCACGGCGAGGCAGCTGCCGCTGCCCGCCGGCATCACGAAGAACAGCAGTTCGTCGAGATGAACGACGGTCTGCCGCACCCGTTCGGCTCCGAAATGCTCACGGGCGCCGTTCGCGAGGCTGAAGAAGCCGGACGACGCGGCGGCGAGGAACTCGGCGTCCTGGCGGGCGATGTTCTCCGAAGCGCCCATGACGAGGCCGTCCCGAGAGAGCAGCACGGCCTGACGCACCTCCTCGACCCTTTGGACGAGGTCCTCCAGCAACCAGTCGAACCGGCCGGAGCCGTGAGCCTGCGAGGTCATGCTTCTTCCCACCCGTTGTTCGGATCGCTGACGTCGTCTTCCCCGCCTTGCCGCCATCCCGACTGGAGAGCCGACATGACGCCACGGTTCAGGTCGGCGTCCGCCTCGTCGTCGTCCGGCTCGGCTTCCCGCCTGGCGTGGGCACCTCCGGCGGACCGTCTGAGCTGGGGGGCCATATGACTCTGCCTCACTCGCCTGGGGAGGACTCCGGTGGTCTCACTGGTCTGGTCGGCGTGGGCCTCCGGTTCGACCGTCCGGGCGACGGCCGCCTGGGACGGCACCGGATTCGAAGCCTCGGCCGCCTGTGCCGGACCCCCGGACCGATAGGGCCGGCCGAGCCGCTGTGGGGGCGTAACGCCCTTCGCCGGAGCGGCCCCCGCAGTGGCAGGCGGCCCGTGTTCGCCGCCGACGGCGACCGTCGCAGTGGCGGCGCCCTCTTCCGCGACCGCCGATGTGAGCTTGCCGGGAATGAGCACGATCGCAGTGGTCCCTCCGTACGGCGAGGGCTCCAGGGAGACCTTGACACCGTGTCGGGCCGCCAACCGGGCGACCACGAAAAGCCCCAGACGATCGGTATCGGCCAGGTCGAAGTCCACCGGCTGGGCCAGCCGCTCGTTGAGCGCGGTGCGCTGCAGGGGATGGATGCCGACCCCGCGGTCGACGATCTCGACGGCCAGGCCCGCGGCGACGGACTCGATCTTCACCGTCACCTCGGTGCCGGGCGGCGAGAAGGTGGTGGCGTTCTCGATCAGCTCGGCGAGAAGGTGGATGACGTCGGCCACGACGTCGCCGCTCAGCGCGGCGGGCGAGGAGCCGACCACGTCCACCCGTGTGTAGTCCTCGACCTCG
Organism: Spirillospora sp. NPDC052242; assembly: GCF_040679555.1. Lineage (NCBI taxonomy): Bacteria > Bacillati > Actinomycetota > Actinomycetes > Streptosporangiales > Thermomonosporaceae > Spirillospora > Spirillospora sp. NPDC052242. Next base: position 3,028 of record NZ_JBFAUZ010000042.1, on the reverse strand, counting down.
GCGATCGCCGCCCGGGCCACGTCCTCCGCCGCCACCGGGTGTTCCCAGGCCCGCACCGTCGGCGCGCCCGAAAGGATGACGAGCCCCTCGGCATGACGTCGCATCCGTGTCGTCAAGTGGTCCAGCCGGAAGAGGTCCTCCAGTTCCTCGGGACTGGACGCCTTGCGCTCCATGGCGTCCAGCAGCCTGAGCTGGCGATGGAGCAGCGACTGGCTACGCCATGACAGGTTGACGAACACCTGGTTGATGCCGCCTCGCAATTCCGCCTCCCCCACCGCCGTCGTGATCGCCGTCAGCTGGACCGCGGCGAACGCCTCCGCCACCTCCACGATCTCCTGGGTCCTGCCGAAAACCGGTGGCGGCGTCTCCGCCTTCACGTCCACCCGTTCACCGCGTCTGAGCTTCCCCACGACCTGTGGCAGCCGTTCCTGAGCCATGTGCCGGGCCGTATGCCGAAGCTTCCCGAGTTCCGCCGCCAGGCTCCGGGCGAGCAAGGTCGAGGAGAGCACCGCCACGACGACGACGAGGAGACCGGCCACGCAGACGACCAGGAACCGGACGGTGATCCGCTGGGCGACCGGCTGAACCTGGTCCCGGTCGACCACGGCGGCCGCTTGCTGGGACGCGTGCAGCCAGGTTTTCGACAGTGCCTCCGTGGCGGCTCGCCACTGTGCCGGGTCGGCCACGGACCGCCTCTGCACGACGTCGGCCTCGAGCCTGAGGAAGGCCGTGTGCTGGGGAGAGCTCTCCAGCCCGGCAAGGATGTCGGCCACCGCCCCCGAGGATCCGGCGCGCGCTTCGGCAAGGGCCTGAGCGCGGGCCCCCGACCAGGCGACGAAGGCGGTGTACTCACCGTCCGTCAACCTGCCGGCCGTGCCTGCGGAGGCCATCAGAGCGCCCTCTCGAAGGATGAACTCCTGTGCCCAGTAGGCGTCGATCAACGCGCGACTCTGCTGGAAAACACCGATGTCGTCGACGTCGACCATCATGCCCAGCAGCGGAATCGTCGTCTCGGTGATCTGGTCGTAGCCCTCGATGACCTGGAGGGATGACACCGCTCCCGAGCCGATTCGGGAACGGAGCGCCTCCATACCGGAGAACGCCTGGTCGATGGAGCGCAGGCGCTGCTTCGTCTCGGAGTCGAGGGCACGCTGGGCATCCTGCGAAAAGGCCGACTCGCGGAAGGCGCCCAGGGCGGCGTCCGTCCTGCGCGCCTGCTCCTGGAAGCGCCGAAGACCCGCACCGGTTCGCTTGCCGACGAAGGAGGCCGCCGTGGCCCGCTCGCTCTGAACCGCCTCGTTCACGACGCTCACCGGCAACCCGACGCGCTTGTACATCGTGGAGTAGTCGTACCGCTCGAGCGCGGCGGACGCCGTGGTGACCGCGGCGAACGCCCAGAGCGACAGCAGGGCGATCAGGGGCAGTGCCAACAGCAGCGCGATCCTTCGCCGAACCGGTTGTGCGCGCGGCCGCCGACGACCGGCCCGGCCACGGTCTCGCCTCGCCATGCGTCCACCCTCCACCAAGCCGACCTCGGACGTGACGTAGGCCATAGATCTTACTTATTTGATCTAGTTAGATCTAGCGTTCCACGGCGAGAGTCGATGTCGATGACCACGGCGGCACCGTCGCCCCGCGTTGCCCAAGAGCTTCAGATTGGGCTGCGACCAGCCAAAACGAAAGAACCCAAGGAACACCTATCGACACCACCTATCCAGTGGATAAGCTTAAAAATATAACTGTATCTCGGGACGCGTCGGCCGTTCGATACTGCTCGCGGCCGAGGGATCGCGACCGACCGATCGACAGGGAGCGGCAACTCGATGAAGAACGACAGCAGCGCCTCGCGACGGCTCGCCGGGCTCGGGGGCCCGGCCGGCGCGTTCGCCGGGCGGGCCCTGGCGTCCGGCCGCGGGATCGACCCCCGCCAATGGGCGTCCGACGACACGATCCTGGGACTGACCCGCGAAGCGGGCTACCTGTGGGGGACGGTGCGCGACGCCGAGACGGGAGACGTCGTCTCGCTCATGCGTCGCATTCCGCCCGCCGGTTCCACCATGGGCGAACCCGACTCGAAGGAGGCCCTCTCCGGCAAGCTCATCGTCATGTCCACCCATGACGGCGCCGGCGCGCTGCGCGTCCGGCGAGAGCCCAAAGTGGCCGTGGACAGCCGGGAGATCACTCGAGCCCCCGTCCCCGGCGGTGTGCGGTTCGCGTCGGCCGCGGCCGCCCGCGGCGGCGCCTTCGACCTGAGCCTCTCTCCGCACGAACTCTCCTATTCGGAAGAGGGGATCGTCGACCTCCGCGGCACGCTCGCCTGCCCCGGCCTCCAGTGGTTCCTGCCGGGAGCCGACGCGGCCCTCCTGTATCTCACCCAGACCTGGGAAGTGACCGGCACCGTCCTCGGCCGGGAGGTCCGCGGCTTCCTGTTCTGGGAGGAGGCGTACATGTACCCCGGAGCTCGCCTGTACGTCGCCAAGGACCCGCTGCACGATGTCGCCTACACGACGTGGTACTCGTGGGCCAACCGGTACAGCGACGGCACCACGGAAGTCGGCCACTTCCTCTTCGGCCAGGACGACTTCCACGTGGGCGTCGTGGCCTCCAGCGACGGACATGTCCAGGTCGCGAATCAAATGGACGCGGTCGTCCGGAGGAACTCCGAGGGCTACTGGCACGACGGGCTGGACTACGTCCTCGACGGCGAGGAGTGGATCTGCGAACCCGATCCGCGCGGTCGCATGCAACTCGGCCCGATCCCCAACCCGCAGCAGGAGGCCCGCATCCGCCGCCGCGACGAGACCCGCGACGTCGAAGTGTGGATGGCATGGGGCGAGACCGTCCCGAAGAACGGCGAGGTCCGCCGAAACCATCGGTGAGCTCGTGGGCCCAGGGGCGCTTCATCGCCTGACGGGCCGGACCGTTCACCATGGTCGGCGCGCCGACCCCGGGGGGGGGGGGGGGCCCGCCCCCCGCCCCCGCCCCCCCGCGGGGGGGGGCGGGGGCCCCCGGGGGGGGGGCCGCGCGC
>NZ_JBFAUZ010000041.1:0-84562 GCF_040679555.1 Spirillospora sp. NPDC052242 | reverse complement strand
CACCTGCCGGGCCGCGACGCCCGAAAGAGAGGGCCCCGGTGGGACGGTCTCCGGGCGGAGACCGTCCCACCGGGGTGCGGTCACTCGGTGGAGATGGCCTGCAGGACGTCCATCCGCCCGGCCCGCCACGCCGGCCACAGCGCCGCCAGCACCCCGATCACCGCCGCGACCACCACGTACACGCCCAGCGTCACGACCGGCACCGACAGCACCGTCAGCCCCTGCTCGGACAGCGCGTTCTGCAGCGCCGCACCGAACGCCACCCCGATCCCGATGCCCAGCACGGCACCGAACACCGCGATCACGATCGACTCCACCCGAATCATCCGGCGCAGCTGCCGCCGGCCGAGCCCGATCGCCCGCAGCAGCCCGATCTCCCGCGTCCGCTCGATCACCGACAGCGCCAGGGTGTTCACCACCCCCACCGCCGCGATGATCACCGACATCATCAGCAGCGTGGTCAGCGCCGTCACCATCGTGTCGACCTGCGCGCGCGCCTCGTCCTTCAGCGCCGCCTGATCCGACACCTCCAGGTTCGGGTACGCGGCCAGCGCGCCCTCGATCGCCTCCGTGGTGGACGCCCCGGCGTCCGCGACGTTCACCACCACCAGGTCGATCTGCGGCTTCACCGCGTGCGCCAGATACACGCGCGGGTCGAGGATCTGCCCGCCGACCAGGGTGTTCTCGGCGTAGATCCCGGTGACCCGCAGCGTCGCCGTCTTCCCGTCGGGGAACCGGACCGGCACCGGTGACCCGACCGTCCAGCCGCGGTCCTTCGCGTTGTCCTCGCTGACCAGGATCCCGTCCGACCCGAACTCGGCCTTCCCCGCAACGGTCTCCAGCCGGACGGCCTGCACGACGACGTCCGCGTCGCTCGCCACGTACCGGACCTCCTCGCCGGCGATCTCGGCGTGCCCGCCGTAGACCATCGCGGCGTTCTCGACGCCCGGCACCTTCTCCAGCGTCCCGGCGACGTCGGCGCCGACGGACGCGCCCGCCGCGGCGCCCCCGGCCGCCTGCACGATGTAGTCCGCGCCGAACTGCTCCTCGATCTGCCGGTCGACCGACGTCCGCATCGTGGCGCCCAGCACGTTCACCACCGTGATCAGCGCCAGGCCGATCATCAGCGCCGCCGCCGTCGCCGCGGTCCGCCGCGGGTTCCGCAGCGCGTTGCGCCGCGCCAGCCGGCCCGGTGCCCCCAACAGCCGCGCGAACGGCGCGCCCAGCACCGTCACGACCGGGACGCTGATCACCGGAGCGAGCATCGTCACGCCGATGAACACCGCGAACGCGCCGCCGCCGACCAGCGCCACCGCGCCGTTCCCGGAGCCGGCGAGCCCCGCCGCGATCAGCGCCGCGCCCGCCGCCGTCAGCAGCGACCCGAGCGCCACCCGGATCCGCAGCGACCGCTGCGGCAGCGCGACGTCGTCCCGCATCGCCGCCACCGGCGGGATCTTCGCGGCGCGCCGCGCCGGGAAGTACGCCGACACGACCGTCACGACGATCCCGACCGCGTACGACCAGATCACCGGCGTCGCCGTGAACACCAGCGCCGCGTCCAGCCCGGCGACCCCCTGCAGCGCCAGCGCCAGCCCCGCCCCGGCGGCCAGGCCCAGCGTGGACCCGACGACGCCGACCGCGACGGCCTCGCCCAGCACCGCCCGCGTCACCTGCGGGCGGGCCGCGCCGATCGCCCGCAGCAGCGCCAGCTCACGCGTCCGCTGCGCCACCAGCATCGAGAACGTGTTGAAGATGATGAACGCCCCGACGAACACCGAGATCAGCGCGAACACCAGCATGAACGTCCGGAAGAACCCCATGACCTGCGCGACGTCGGACTTGGTCTCCTCGCGCAGCTGGTCCCCGGTGATCGCCTCGAACCCGTCCGGCAGCACCGCGGCGACCCGGTCGCGCAGCTCGCCCTCCGACGGCCCCGCCGACTCCATCTGCAGGTCGGTGAAGTACCCGGGGCGCAGCAGCAGCTTCTGCGCCGTCGCCGTGTCGAACGCGGTGACCGACGCGCCCATCAGGTCCCCGGTGTCGATCAGCCCGACGACCGTCATCCGCTGCACCGGCCCGGACGTGACGACCTGGACCGTGTCGCCGACGCCGAACCCGGCGTCCTCCGCCGTGGCGGCGTCCAGCGCCACCTCGGCCGGCCCGCGCGGCGCCCGCCCCGACGACATCGTGAACCCGGTGTCGTCGGCCCAGTTCACGCCGAGCTTCGGCACCCCCTGATCGGCGGGCGGCCCGGCCATCTCCCCGTCGCGGCCGAGCACCCCCGCGAACCCGGAGACGTTCCCGACGACGTTCTCCGCGCCGTCGACCTTCTGCACCGCCTCCACGACCGCCGCCGGCACCGGACGTCCGCCGCCGCCCTCGTCGGTCGCCCGGACGCTCACCGCCACGTTCTGCCCGATCCGGCTGAACATGTCGTCGAACTGGCGGTTCATGCTGTCGGTGAAGATCAGAGTGCCGGCCACGAACGCCACGCCGAGGATCACCGCGACGGCCGTCAGCACCAGCCTGATCTTGTGCGCCGCGAGGTTGCGGAGCGTGACCCTCGCCATCATCGGGACGCGCCCTCCGCCCCGTCCTCACCCGCGCGGGCCGCCCCCGCGGGACCCGCGGGGGCCGCGTCGAAGCCCTTCATCCGCTCCAGCACCCGGTCCGCGGTCGGTTCCGCCATCGTGTCCACGATCCGCCCGTCGGACAGGAACAGCACCTGGTCGGCGTACGCCGCCGCCGACGGGTCGTGCGTCACCATCACGATCGTCTGGCCCATCTCCCGCACCGACCCCCGCAGGAACTCCAGCACCTCCGCGCCCGACCGCGAGTCCAGGTTCCCCGTCGGCTCGTCCGCGAAGATGATCTCCGGGCGGGACGCCAGCGCCCGCGCGCACGCCACCCGCTGCTGCTGCCCGCCCGACAGTTCCGTCGGCCGGTGCTTCAGCCGCGGCCGCAGCCCCACCGTGTCGATCACCCGGTCCAGCCACGCCGCGTCCGGCCTGCGTCCCGCGATGTCCATCGGCAGCGTGATGTTCTCCAGCGCCGTCAGCGTCGGCACCAGGTTGAACGCCTGGAACACGAACCCGATCTTGTCGCGGCGCAGCCGGGTCAGCTGCTTGTCCTTCAGCCGGGTCAGGTCGGTGTCGCCGACGAAGACCGCACCCGAGTCGACCGAGTCCAGCCCCGCCATGCAGTGCATCAGCGTGGACTTCCCCGACCCGGACGGCCCCATGATCGCCGTGAAGCGCCCGCGGGGGATCCCCACGGACACCGCGTCCAGCGCCACGACGCGGGCGTCGCCGCGCCCGTACACCTTCGAGATCTGTTCCGCCCGCGCGGCGACATCGCCCGTCCCGGGGCCCGTCCCCGGCGCGGATCGCGCATCGGCGGTCGATGGGGCGGTGTTCGTCACGAGAACTCCTGTGAGGGTGAGATGAGCGGTGAACACGGAACGCGCCGATCGTCCGGCGGTCCGTTACCGGAAACCCTAGGAGTCCCGGACGCCCGAAGGATGCACCCACGGAAGGGAATCGGCCGTCCACCCAACGCAGGACGGCGCCCCGGCCCGCTCGTCCTCCCGGAGTAGGGAACCCCCGCCCCGAAGGCAGGGGAACCTCCGGGACGACCCTGACACGCACCCCCGTCGCCGCAGGTCGCAGGCCCGCGACACCCCTGAGGCCCGCCTCCGCCCAGGCGTGGGCGGCGGGGGAGGGCTCAGGACTGGCCGGGCCGGCTCATCCCCGTCTCGTAGGCGTACACCACCGCCTGCACCCGGTCGCGCAGCCCCAGCTTCGCCAGCACGTTCCCCACGTGCGTCTTCACCGTCGTCTCGCTGACCACCAGCTCCGCCGCGATCTCCGCGTTCGACTGCCCGCGCGCCACATGCGACAGCACCTCCCGCTCCCGCTCGGTCAGCGTGTCCAGCCCCGGCGGCGGCGCCGAGTCCCGCGCCGCGGGCAGCCGCGTCGCGAACTTGTCCAGCAGCCGCCGCGTCACGCTCGGCGCCACGATCGCGTCGCCCGCCGCCACGATCCGGATCGCCTGCACCAGGTCCTCCGGCGGCGAGTCCTTCAGCAGGAATCCGCTCGCCCCCGCCCGGACCGCCTCGATCACGTACTCGTCCAGATCGAACGTCGTCAGGATCAGCACCCGCGGATCGTGCGACGCCGCACCGTCCCGGATGATCCGCCGCGTCGCCTCGATCCCGTCCACGCCGGGCATCCGGATGTCCATCAGCACCACGTCCGGTAGCAGCGACCGCGTCATCTCCACCGCCGCCGCGCCGTCCCCGGCCTCGCCCACCACCGCGATGTCCGGCTCGGCCTCCAGGATCAGCCGGAAACCCGTCCGCAGCAGCGGCTGGTCGTCCACCAGCAGCACCCGCACCGCGCTCATCGCGCCGCCCCGTCCATCGTTCCGGCTCCTCGCCTCACGCCGCTCATCACCGGCATCCGCCGCCCGACCCCGATCCGTCCACTCCCGGCCCGTGCACTCCCGAACCGTCCGCTGCCGAACCGGTCCCTGCCGGCCCGCTCACGCCTGCTCATGCCCGTCCCCGCTCATGCCCGACAACCTACGCCTCCAGCGGGAAACGGGCCCGCACCCCGAAACCGCCCCCGACCCGCGGCCCGATCCGCAGCTCGCCACCGTACAGCGCCACCCGCTCGTACATCCCGACCAGCCCGTGCCCCGGACGCGCCTCGTCCCCCGCCATGATCGTCGCCGTGCCCGGCCCGTCGTCCTCGATCTCCACCGTCAAATGATCATCGGTGTAGTACAGCCGCACCCACGCCCGCGCCTGCGCCCCCGCGTGCTTCAACGTGTTCGTCAACGCCTCCTGGATCAACCGGAACGCCGCCACGTCCACCCCCGGCGACGGCGTCCGCGCCTCACCCTCGATCCACAACTGCACCGACAACCCCGTCTCCCGCACATGATCCAGCAGCTCGCCCAGATCGCCCAGCCCCGGCTGCGGCGCCAGCTCACCGCCCGCCCGCTCCATGTCCCGCTCCGTCCGCAGCACCCCCACGATCCGCCGCATCTCGCTCAGCGCCGTCCGCCCGACCTCCTCGATCGTCGACATCGCGTCCCGCGCGCTGTCGGCGTCCCGATCGATGATCCGCCGCGCCGCCCCCGCCTGCACCGTCATCACGCTCACATGATGCGCCACCACATCGTGCAGCTCCCGCGCGATCCGCGAACGCTCCTCGATCCGCGCCGCCCGCGCGTCCGTCCCCCGCGCCCGCTCCAGCCGCGCCGCCCGGTTCTCCAACTCCGCGAAATACGCCCGCCGCAACCGCAGATTCCGCCCCAGCATCCACACACCGATCACCAGCGCGCAATCCGTCAGGAACACCATCGGCGACGTCGGCACCGGCAACGCCACCAGCATCACCATGAAATACACGAACGCCAGCAACCCGCCGAGCGCGCTCTGCGCCAGCCCCCGATGCGCCGCCACGCCGTACACCGCCACCAGGAACGCCACCACGTCCGGCACCGACGGCGGATACCCCAGCACCGACAGCACCGTCCCGCCCGCCACGATGAACAGCAGCACCGGCAGCGGAGCGCGCCGCCGCCACGTCAGCGCCATCGTCACCGCCGCCACCAGCGCACCGCCCAGCGCGTCCGGCGGCGTGAACACCGACCCGTACCCCTCCACCCGGACGTCGGAGAGGAACAACTGCGGCAGCCCCACCAGCAGCAACCCTGCCGCCAGCAGCGCGTCGGCCGCCGACGGACGCGCCTGCAGCCAGGCACGGAAGGCGAGAAGACCACGGATGCGGGGTGACACGATTCTCACCCTAGGACGTCACGCCAGGTCGTGAGCCCTCCTGAACGCGGATCTGCCGTCATCCCCAAGAAGGAGACCGCGCCGCCCCGACCGACCCGCACGGGCTACAGATCGTCCCGCTCACGCGCCGCACCACCCGGCACCGCCGCGCCCCCGCCCTCCAGGTCCGCCGGCGACGGACGCCCCACCGGCACCACCGGCAACGGCGGGGGAGTCCCCCCGAACTCCGGGCACCGCTCCCGATGATCGCACCAGTCGCACAACCGCCCCCGCCGCGACCGCCACTCCCCGCTGTCCATCGCCCGCCGGATCGCCTGCCACAACGCCTCCACCTTCCGCTGCGTCGCCCGCAGGTCCGCCTCGTCCGGCTCGTACCGCAACACCTCGCCGTTCCCCAGATACATCAACTGCAGCAACCGCGGCACCCGCCCCCGCGACCGCCACAGCACCAGCGCGTAGAACTTCATCTGGAACAGCGCCCGCGCCTCGAAATCCGCACGCGGCGCCGTCCCCGTCTTGTAGTCCACGATCCGCACGTCACCGGTCGGCGCCACGTCCACCCGGTCGATGTACCCCCGCAGCTTCAACCCCGAGTCCAGCACCGTCTCGACGAACAGCTCCCGCTCCGCCGGCTCCAGCCGCCGCGGATCCTCCAACGTGAAGTACCGCTCCACCATCCGCCGCGCCTGCGCCAGCCACTCGTCCCGCTCCGCGTCCCCCGCCTCGCCGTCCTCGAACAGCCCCGCCAGCTCCGGCTCCGACTCCAGCAGCCGCTCCCACTCCGGCCCCAGCATCGCCAGCGCCGCCTCCGGCGTCCGCCCGCCGGTCGGCAGATCGAACAACCGCTCCAGCACCGCGTGCACCAGCGTCCCCCGCACCGCCGCCGCGCTCGGCCGCTCCGGAATCCGATCGATCACCCGGAACCGGTACAGCAACGGGCACGTCATGAAATCGCCCGCCCGCGACGGCGACAACGACCCCACCACCGGCACGCCCCCCGACCCGCCGTCCCCCGCCGGGGAAGGAGAAGGAACATCGGGCGTGCCTGGGCGCCGGCCACCGGCCTCGGTCGTCGTCATGGCACAGCAGCGTAGGCGACCACCCCGACGAAACCCCGCAACCCGCGACCGCGCCCGCCCCACGACCCCCGATCCCGCCACCCGCCCGCACGATCCCGCCCACCCGCGCCGCCACCGGACGCACGACCGCCCGAACGGGGCCGTAGCATCGGTGACGTGACACACAGCGCGCCCCCGAACCAGGGCAAGACCCCGGCCACCGGCCACGACGACGGCCGCACACCCCGCCCCGGCCTCTACTTCGGCCGCCCCTTCGGCGTCCCCGTCTTCGTCTCGCCCAGCTGGTTCCTGGTCGCCGTCCTCGTCACCGTCATGTTCGAAGGACAGGTCAACGACATCGTCGAACGCCCCACCAGCTACGCCGTCGCGTTCGCCTACGCCGTCCTCCTCTACGGCTCCGTGTTCGTCCACGAACTCAGCCACGCCGTCACCGCCCGCGTCCTCGGCCTCCCCGTCCGCTCCGTCACCCTCCACATCCTCGGCGGCGAGACCTCCATCGAACGCGAGGCCCCCACCCCCGGCCGCGAATTCCTCATCGCCTTCGCCGGCCCCCTCGTCAACCTCGTCCTCGCCGGACTCGGCCTCCTCGCCCACGCCCTCCTGCCCCTCCCCGACGTCGCCCTCCTCCTCGTCGACGCCCTCACCTTCGCCAACCTCCTCGTCGGCGTCTTCAACCTCCTGCCCGGCCTCCCCCTCGACGGCGGCCGCCTCGTCCGCGCCGCCGTCTGGAAGGCCACCGGCCACAGCCGCAGCGGCGCCATCATCGCCGGCTGGGTCGGCCGCGCCGTCGCCGTGGCCGCCCTCCTCGCCGGCGCCTACCTCGCCGCCTACCCCGCCTCCGACGAGACCACCGGCGGAGGCACCGGTTTCGGCTGGCTCGCCCTCCTCTGGTCCGCCCTCGTCGCCTCCTTCATCTGGGTCGGCGCCACCCAGGCCATCCGCGCCGAACACGTCCGCGACCGCATCCCCCTGCTGTCCGCCCGCCGCCTCGCCCGCCGCGCCACCCTCGTCACCCCCGACGTCCCCCTCGCCGAAGCCGTCCGCCGCGCCCACGCCGACCACGCCGGCGCCCTCGTCGTCGTCGACCACGACGGCGCCCCCCGCGGCCTCGTCAGCGAGAAGGCCGTCACCCAGACCCCCGAACACCGCCGCCCCTGGATCACCGTCGGCGACCTCTCCCGCGCCCTCGACCCCGACGACGCCCTCCCCGCCGACCTCCGCGGCGAAGCCCTCCTCGAGGCCCTCCGCCGCGCCCCCGCCGCCGAATACCTGCTCCTCGAACCCGACGGCCGCGTCTACGGCGTCCTCGCCGTCAGCGACGTCGACCGCACCTTCACCGGCATCTGACGCCCCCCGCGGCCCCTCGCGCGCGCCCTGCCGGGCACCCTGCCGCGCGCTCTGCCGCGCGCTCTGCCGGACGGTCAGAACCGCCCCCGCCCGGCGCTAGCCTTGACCTCCATGAGCGAAACCCAGTCCCACGACGGACCCCGCACCACCACCGGCCGCATCCCCCACGGCCCCTTCCGTCCCGGCGACCAGGTCCAGCTCACCGACCCCAAGGGCCGCATCAACACCATCACCCTCCAGCCCGGCAAGGAATACCACTCCCACAAGGGCGCCATCCCCCACGACACCATCATCGGCAGCCCCGAAGGATCCGTCTTCCGCTCCACCGGCGGCGTCGAATACCTCGCCTTCCGCCCCCTCCTCACCGACCACACCCTCCGCATGCCCCGCGGCGCCGCCGTCGTCTACCCCAAGGACGCCGCCCAGATCGTCGCCCAGGCCGACATCTTCCCCGGCGCCCGCGTCATCGAGGCCGGCGCCGGCTCCGGCGCCCTCAGCTGCTTCCTCCTCCGCGCCGTCGGCGAACACGGCCTCCTCTCCTCCTACGAACGCCGCCCCGACTTCGCCGACATCGCCCGCGCCAACGTCGAACGCTTCTTCGGCGGCCCCCACCCCGCCTGGCGCCTCACCGTCGGCTCCCTCGAACACGACCTCGCCGAAACCGAGATCGACCGCGCCGTCCTCGACATGCTCGCCCCCTGGGAATGCATCGACGCCGTCGCCGAAGCCCTCATCCCCGGCGGAATGGTCTGCGCCTACATCGCCACCACCACCCAGATGTCCCGCATCGTCGAAGACCTCCGCGCCCACGGCGCCTTCGCCGAGCCCTACGCCTTCGAGACCATGCTCCGCACCTGGCACGTCGACGGCCTCGCCGTCCGCCCCGACCACCGCATGGTCGGCCACACCGGCTTCCTCGTCACCGCCCGCCGCCTCGCCGACGGCGTCACCCCGCCCACCCGCCGGCGCCGCCCCGCCAAGGGCGCCCACCCCGCCCCCGACACCGCCCCGAACGGCACCGCCCCCACCGGCGGCACGTCCCCCGGGCCCTCCGGCGACGCGGACGACGACCGGCCCGGCGCCACGCCCGGCCCCGCCACCGAGGCATAGATCACATCCCGGCGCCCCACCGGCGTGTCGCACCACAACCCGTCGAAACCGCCGAACCCCACCGCCGCACCCGCCCCGCACACCAAGAAACCCCAGGTCCGGCCCCTGCCGCCCCGCCCACCGGACCGCCCCCGCACGCCCCCGAAAACCACCCGCACGACACGAGAACCGAATGGGCAGGTTACGGAAGCCCTCCAGATAGGTAGGGTCTCAGTAGGTCGTCGGCTCTCTTCGTGAGGAGGTGACGGGGCGTGGCCGCTCGTGACGATGCTGGGGCGCGCAGAGCGCAGCACGACAAGGAGGTCAAGGACCTCCAAACGCAGATCTCCTTCCTGGAGGAGGAGATCACCGTGCTGCGCCGCAAACTCGCGGAATCCCCGCGCCAAGCACGCGTGCTGGAAGAACGTCTCCATGAGGCACAGGCCAACCTGGCCGCAGTGACCGGTCAGAACGAGCGTCTCGTAGCGACCCTCAAAGAGGCTCGCGAACAGATCGTGGCGCTCAAGGAGGAGGTCGACAGGCTCGCACAACCACCCTCCGGATTCGGGGTCTACCTCGGAACCCGAGACGACGGAACCGTCGACATCTTCACCGGCGGACGCAAACTCCGCGTCAACGTCAGCCCCGCCGTGGACGTCGAAGAACTCCAGCGCGGCCAAGAGGTCATGCTCAACGAGGCCCTCAACGTCGTCGAAGCCCTCGACTTCGAAGAGCAGGGCGAAGTCGTCATGCTCAAGGAACTCTTCGACGACGGAGAACGCGCCCTCGTCATCGCGCACGCCGACGAGGAACGCGTCATCAAACTCGCCGAACCGCTCCGCGGCGTCCCACTCCGCGCCGGCGACTCCCTCATGCTCGAGTCCCGCTCCGGATACGCCTACGAGAAGATCCACAAGGCAGAGGTCGAAGAACTCGTCCTCGAAGAGGTCCCCGACATCTCCTACAACGAGATCGGCGGCCTCGGCGGCCAGATCGAACTGATCCGCGACGCCGTCGAACTGCCCTACCTCCACGCCGACCTGTTCCGCGAACACCAGCTCCGGCCCCCCAAGGGCGTCCTCCTCTACGGACCGCCCGGATGCGGCAAGACCCTCATCGCCAAGGCCGTCGCCAACTCGCTCGCCAAACAGGTCGCCGAGAAGACCGGCAAAGAGGGCAAGAGCTTCTTCCTCAACATCAAGGGGCCCGAACTCCTCAACAAGTACGTCGGCGAAACCGAACGCCACATCCGGCTCGTCTTCCAGCGAGCCCGCGAGAAGGCCTCCGCCGGCACCCCCGTCATCGTGTTCTTCGACGAGATGGACTCCATCTTCCGCACCCGCGGCTCCGGAGTCTCCTCCGACGTCGAGAACACCATCGTCCCGCAGCTCCTCAGCGAGATCGACGGAGTCGAAGGCCTCGAGAACGTCATCGTCATCGGAGCGTCCAACCGCGAGGACATGATCGACCCCGCGATCCTGCGCCCCGGACGACTCGACGTCAAAATCAAGATCGAGCGCCCCGACGCCGAAGCCGCCAAGGACATCTTCTCCAAGTACATCCTCAGCGGCCTCCCGCTCCACCCCGACGACCTCAAGGAGCACGACGGCTCCGAAGAGGCCACCGTCGACGCCATGATCCAGCGCACCGTCGAACGCATGTACGCCGAAACCGAGGAGAACCGCTTCCTCGAAGTCACCTACGCCAACGGTGACAAGGAAGTCCTCTACTTCAAGGACTTCAACTCCGGCGCCATGATCCAGAACATCGTCGACCGCGCCAAGAAAATGGCGATCAAACAATTCCTCGACACCGGGCAAAAGGGCATGCGCGTCAGCCACCTGCTCGCCGCCTGCGTCGACGAGTTCAGCGAGAACGAAGACCTGCCCAACACCACCAACCCCGACGACTGGGCCCGCATCTCCGGCAAGAAGGGCGAACGGATCGTCTACATCCGCACCCTCGTCTCCGGAACCAAGGGCGCCGAAGCCGGACGCTCCATCGACACCGTCGCCAACACCGGCCAGTACCTCTGACCCGACGACCACGCACGCGGCGGCCCCACCCCAAGGGGCCGCCGCGCGCACGTCACCACCATGCGACCACACCGGCACCACGACGAATCCGCCACGACACACCGCCCCCGTGGCTCCACCCCCACCGCCCCGATAGGCTCGACAATATGACTGTTCGGCGGGTGATGGGCATCGAGACCGAGTACGGCATCTCCGTACCGGGCCAGCCAGGGGCCAACGCGATGGTGACCTCCTCCCAGGTCGTCAACGCCTACCTCGCGGCATCGGCGGCACGCGCCCGCCGAGCCCGCTGGGACTTCGAAGAAGAGAACCCCCTCCGCGACGCCCGCGGCTTCGACCTCGCCCGCGAGGTCGCCGACCCCACCCAGCTCACCGACGAAGACCTCGGCCTCGCCAACATCATCCTCACCAACGGCGCCAGGCTCTACGTCGACCACGCACACCCCGAATACTCCGCACCCGAGTGCACCAACCCCCTCGACGCCGTCATCTGGGACAAAGCCGGAGAACGCGTCATGGCCGACGCCGCCCAACGCGCCGCCATGGTCCCCGGCACCAACCCCATCCAGCTCTACAAGAACAACACCGACAACAAGGGCGCCTCCTACGGCTGCCATGAGAACTACCTCATGCGCCGCGAAACCCCCTTCGCCGACATCGTCCGCCACCTCACCCCCTTCTTCGTCTCCCGCCAGGTCGTCTGCGGCGCCGGCCGCGTCGGCATCGGCGTCGACGGACGCGGCGACGGCTTCCAGATCAGCCAGCGCGCCGACTTCTTCGAAGTCGAGGTCGGCCTCGAGACCACCCTCAAACGCCCCATCATCAACACCCGCGACGAACCCCACGCCGACCCCGAGAAGTACCGGCGCCTCCACGTCATCATCGGCGACGCCAACCTCGCCGAGCTGTCCACCTACCTCAAGCTCGGCACCACCTCCCTCGTCCTCGCCATGATCGAGGACGGCTTCCTCACCACCGACCTCTCGGTCGACATGCCCGTCGCCTCCCTCCGCGCCGTCTCCCACGACCCGTCCTGCAAGCACCTGCTCACCCTCCGCGACGGCCGCAAGATGACCGCCGTCCAGCTCCAGATGGAGTACCTCGAGCAGTCCCGCAAGTACGTCGAGGACCGCTTCGGCGCCGACGTCGACGACATGACCAAGGACGTCCTCGACCGCTGGGAGTCGGTCCTGCACCGCCTCGGCGACGACCCCATGCAGCTCTCCCGCGAGCTCGACTGGGTCGCCAAGCTCGCCCTCCTCGAGGGCTACCGCAGCCGCGACGACATCGACTGGTCCCACTCCCGACTGCACCTCGTCGACCTCCAGTACGCCGACGTCCGTCCCGACAAGGGCCTTTACAACCGCCTCGTCGACCGCGGCCGCATCGAACGCCTCATCACCGAGGACCAGGTCGAGGCCGCCATCGACGACCCGCCCGAGGACACCCGCGCGTACTTCCGCGGCCGCTGCCTGCGCCAGTACGCCGACAACGTCGCCGCCGCCTCCTGGGACTCCGTCATCTTCGACGTCCCCGGCCGCGAGTCCCTCCAGCGCGTCCCCACCCTGGAGCCCCTGCGCGGCACCAAGGAGCACGTGGGCGCCCTCCTGGACCGCTGCCGCACCGCGGAGGCCCTCGTCTCCACTCTGACCGGCCAGGACTGACCTGAGGGCCGCACGACGGCCCTGACCAGTGCACATGCCCGGCCCCGGCGGCCTGCGCCGCCGGGGCCGGGCACGCGCGTTTCCGGCCTCCGCCACCGCGATGACCTGGGTAAACGGCCGACGTCTCCGTATCGAGACCGGTATGCCCGTTTCATTGCTCTACGGACGGGCGATAACCCGAGCATGCCCGAAGCCCCCCGCCGAGGCGGACGAAACGGACCGCAAGATCCACTCGTCGCCGAAGATCGGGGATAAGGTCGAAGGCAACGGCAGGAGCGGAGGTACGTGATGGCCACAAAGGACACCGGCGGTCAGAAGCAGACCACGCGGCGCACGGACGAGGTCGAGGAGACCGAGGCCACGACCAGCGAAGACGTCCAGGAACGCCACGAGGAACTGACCGACGACGTCGACAACATCCTCGACGAAATCGACGAAGTCCTCGAGGAAAATGCGGAGGAATTCGTCCGTGGATTTGTCCAAAAGGGCGGGGAATGATATAGATTGCCCGGGATGTCCGATT
Source organism: Spirillospora sp. NPDC052242 (assembly GCF_040679555.1). Classification (NCBI taxonomy): domain Bacteria; kingdom Bacillati; phylum Actinomycetota; class Actinomycetes; order Streptosporangiales; family Thermomonosporaceae; genus Spirillospora; species Spirillospora sp. NPDC052242. The sequence continues at coordinate 71,018 of NZ_JBFAUZ010000041.1, read as the reverse complement.
TGAAATACAAGAGGACATCTGGCCAATTCTGATAAAACGAAAAAAGTGGCGCGCCATGGGCGGGACTTGTTAAAGTCTCGCCCATGGATGCTGCGAAGAAGTGCAAGGACTGTGGACAGGTCAAGCCGGCCGGTGAGTTCTGGAAGCGCAAGGCGTCGCCGGACGGTCTGGCGCTCTACTGCAGGGACTGCTTCGCCCTGCGCAACGCGGCCTCGTATCGCGGGAAGCAGGCTGTGCTCGGCAAGAAGACGCGGGATTTCCGTAGACGTGTCAAGGTCCCTGATGGGATGAAGTACTGTCCAAAGTGCGAAACGGTCAAGTCGGTGGACGAGTTCGGGCGGAACCGCTCGGGCAAGTCTGGAAGGGCCTCTTACTGCCGCACCTGTTTCAACCTCGTCTCGCGAGAGAATCGGGTGAAGAACCACGGCAGCGCCCGCAACTACCTCCTCAAGCTCCGATACGGGGTGACCGAGGAGGAGGTGCAGCAGATGATCGCCCGGCAGGGCGGCGTCTGCGTCATCTGCCTTCGCGCCGAGGCGAAGCACGTCGACCACGACCACTTCAGCGGCGCCGTCCGGCACATCCTGTGCTTCAAGTGCAACGGCGCGCTCGGCCAGTTCGAGGACGACCCTCAGCGCATGCTCCTTGCTGCGGACTATCTCGAGCTTCGCGGCTCACAGGCCCACATGCTCGTGAACGAACTGGGCAAGCCGGTGTTCGACGGCCGCAGCCGTGCAGAGGCGCGCGGCTACAACCGTGGGGCCCACGGGACTCTGGGCAGTTCGTCTCGCGCCCGCCACCTGTACCGCCGCTACAAGATGACGGAGTCCGACGTCGACTGGCTCCTGAAGCGGCAGGTGGGTCTGTGCGGGGTTTGCAGCGATCGGCCTGGAGAGCACATCGATCACGACCACAACAGCGGAGCCGTGCGAGGAATCGCCTGTACCGGCTGCAATACCGGCATGGGGCAGTTCGGTGACGACCCCACATCACTCCGCCGGGCCGCCGACTACGTGATGGGGAATCTCGTCAAGACCGTGACCACGCAGGACGGTACGGCGCGACTGTCGTTCACGGTCCCGGACGTGGATCCGGCGACGCTCGCTCCGGACGCCTGGAAGCCGTATCGCGATGCGGACGGCGAGCACCGGCGCGGCAACCCGTCCTTCGGGGCCTACACCGGGGACGTGGACGGCCTGACGCCGCTCGAGGTCCTGGTGCGGGAGATCGTTGCACGGAGTCGAGCGTCGGGACGGACGCCGGCGCCCGGTGTCGTTGCGCGCTCGTAGGGTCTGGCCGCCCCGCCGGGTCGGTCGGTTCGCCGTGGGCTGACTCGGTGGGGTGGGCGCGGCATGCAGGGGCGGGCGTTGAACAGTAGGGTCGTACTCGTCCGTGCCGGTGATCTGTGTGGTGCCGGTGCCATGGTGGAGGGAAGGGAGTCGCGTGGCGTCCCACGATTCGCACACCGGGCGTCTGTCGAGCTTGTTCGCGAGCCCGGACACGTCTTCGTTCACGGAGTTCCTGGGGGCGTACTCTCCGGATCTGCTGCCCGGCGGGCGGACGCCGCCGGCGACGCCGGTCGGGGACGAGATTCCCCACGGGACGACGATCGTCGCGGTGACTTTCCCCGGCGGGGTGGTGATGGCGGGGGACCGGCGGGCGACCGCGGGGAACGTGATCGCGCAGCGCGACATCGAGAAGGTGTTCCGGGCGGACGAGTTCTCGGCGATCGCGATCGCGGGGACGGCCGGGATCGGCATCGAGATGATGCGGTTGTTCCAGGTGGAGCTCGAGCACTACGAGAAGCGCGAGGGCCGGACGCTGTCGGTCGAGGGCAAGGCGAACCGGCTGGCGACGATGGTGCGGCAGAACCTGGGCATGGCGATGCAGGGTCTGGCGGTGGTGCCGCTGTTCGCGGGGTACGACGAGGAGCGGGACGCGGGGCGCATCTTCTCCTACGATCCTGCGGGCGGCCGGTACGAGGAGCGGGACTTTCACTCGATCGGGTCGGGTTCGGTGTTCGCGCGGGGCGCGCTGAAGAAGCTGTTCCGGCGGGATCTGTCGGCGGAGGACGCGGCGCTGGTGTGCGTGCAGGCGTTGTACGACGCGGCGGACGACGATTCGGCGACGGGCGGCCCGGATCTGCCGCGGCGGATCTTCCCGGTGGTGGCGTCGGTGACGTCGGACGGGTACCGCCGGCTCGGTGAGGACGAGGTGGGGGCGCTCGCGCGGTCCGTGGTCGAGGCACGTTACGACTCGCCGGGCGGGCCGACCGCCCCGCTGCGATAGAAGGGATCCAGACCGGTGTCGATGCCGTTCTATGTGTCGCCTGAACAGCAGATGAAGGACAAGGCGGACTATGCGCGGAAGGGTATTTCGCGCGGCCGCAGCGTGGTCGTGCTGCAGTACGACGACGGCATCCTGTTCGTGGCGGACAATCCGTCGCGGGCGCTGCACAAGATCAGTGAGATCTATGACCGGATCGCGTTCGCGGCGGTGGGGAAGTACAACGAGTTCGAGAACCTGCGGCTGGGCGGGGTGCGGTACGCGGACATCAACGGGTACCAGTACGACCGTCGGGACGTGACGGCGCGGGGGCTGGCGAACGTGTACGCGCAGTCGCTGGGGACGATCTTCACGGAGACGAACAAGCCGTACGAGGTGGAGCTGGTCGTCGCGGAGGTCGGTGAGGACGCGGAGACGGACCAGATCTACCGGTTGACGTTCGACGGGTCGGTGGCCGACGAGCACGGTTACGTGGCGATGGGCGGTCAGGCGGACGCGGTGGCGCAGGCGCTGAAGGACGGGTTCCGCGAGGGGGCTCCGTTGGAGGAGGCGTTGCGGACGGCGGTGCGTGCGCTGGAGGCGCAGGATTCGGATCGTCATCTGGAGGCGTCGTCGCTGGAGGTGGCGGTGCTGGATCGGAATCGGGAGCATCGGCTGTTCAAGCGGTTGGCGGCTCGGCGGATCGAGGGGCTGCTGTCGGAGGGGTCGTCCGGGGCGTCGGGCGGTAAGGACGAGGACGGTTCGGCGTCGTCGTCGGATTCGGCGGACGAGGACTGATTCGCGGTCCGTCGCTCGGGTCCGGGCCGGTTCGGCCGCTGTGAGCGATCGTCCGTGAGTTCCGGCCTGGGAGCCGGGCCGGGCGTCCCGGGCCGAGGGGCCGGTTCCTAGAGGTCCGGTGCGGATCCCGCGGGGATCGGCCCGGGCCAGGCCGGTGTGGTGAGTGCCTGTGGGCCCGTCGTGGTGGTGCGGTGTGATGCCGTGGCGCCGCGGCGGGCCTTCGGTGTGTCGGGAGTGCTGTGGGGCGGGTCCCGGGAACCTTGTCCATCCGGAGACTACGAAGTTGGGGTCGGGGCGCATAGGGTCGTGGTGTGGACAGGCGCATCTTCGGGCTAGAGAACGAGTACGGCGTCACTTGCACGTTCCGTGGGCAGCGGCGGCTGTCTCCGGATGAGGTGGCGCGTTATCTGTTCCGGCGGGTGGTCTCGTGGGGGCGCAGCAGCAACGTGTTCCTGCGGAACGGGGCGCGGCTGTATCTGGATGTGGGGAGTCATCCGGAGTACGCGACGCCGGAGTGCGACAGTGTCGTCGATCTCGTGACGCACGACAAGGCGGGGGAGCGGATCCTGGAGGGTCTGCAGGTGGACGCGGAGCGGCGGTTGCGGGAGGAGGGCATCGCCGGCGACATCTACCTGTTCAAGAACAACACGGATTCGGCGGGGAACTCGTACGGCTGCCATGAGAACTATCTGGTGGGGCGGCACGGGGAGTTCGGCCGGCTGGCGGACGTGCTGATCCCGTATCTGGTGACGCGGCAGATCATCTGTGGTGCGGGGAAGGTGCTGCAGACGCCGCGGGGTGCGGTGTACTGCGTGTCGCAGCGTGCGGAGCACATCTGGGAGGGCGTGTCGTCGGCGACGACGCGGTCGCGTCCGATCATCAATACGCGGGACGAGCCGCACGCGGACGCGGAGCGGTTCCGGCGGCTGCACGTGATCGTCGGTGACTCGAACATGAGCGAGGCGACGATGCTGCTGAAGGTCGGTGCGACCGACCTGGTGCTGCGGATGGTCGAGGCCGGGGTGGTGATGCGTGATCTGACGCTGGAGAACCCGATCCGGGCGATCCGGGAGGTCAGTCATGACATGACGGGACGGCGGAAGGTGCGGCTGGCGAACGGCCGGGAGGCGAGTTCGCTGGAGATCCAGAAGGAGTACTTCGTCAAGGCGCGGGATTTCGTGGACGCGCGGGGCGGTGACGCGACGGCGAAGCGGGTGCTGGATCTGTGGGAGCGGACGCTGCGGGCGGTGGAGACCGGGGATCTGGATCTGGTGTCGCGGGAGATCGACTGGGTGATGAAGTACCAGCTGATCGAGCGGTACCGGCGGAAGTACGATCTGCCGTTGTCGTCGCCGCGGGTGGCGCAGCTGGATCTGACGTATCACGACGTGCATCGTGATCGGGGTCTGTACTACCTGCTGGAGCGTCGCGGGGGTGCGGAGCGGGTCACGCGTGATCTGGACATTTTCGAGGCGAAGTCGGTTCCGCCGCAGACGACGCGGGCGCGGTTGCGGGGCGAGTTCATCCGCAAGGCGCAGGAGAAGCGTCGTGATTTCACGGTGGACTGGGTGCATCTGAAGCTGAACGATCAGGCGCAGCGGACGGTGCTGTGCAAGGACCCGTTCCGGTCGGTGGACGAGCGGGTCGACAAGCTGATCGCCGGCATGTAGCGGGAGTGTCCGGGGTGTTCCCCGGACGCGCCGTCGCGTGGCCTCGGGGTGCGTTCGGGGCGGCCTGGCGGGCCGATTCTGGAGTGGACGGGCGTGGGTGCGGATGTCGGGCGCGCCCGGCCCTACTGGCGGGTCACTTTGGGGGTAGGGTGAGCGGCCAGCAGCGCTCGTCACCCCCGTGAAGGACCCGTATGCGCCGTCGTCGTCTCTCGGTCGTGTCCGCCGCCGTCGTGCTGTCCGTTCCGCTCGTGTTCGCGTCGTCGTGTTCGTTGTTCGGCGGCGGGGTGGACGTGTCGGTGAGCGGGGAGTTCGGGAAGGTTCCGGAGGTGGAGTTCCCGGACGGCGGGCCGGGTGATTCGCTGGCGGTGGAGACCCTCGAGGAGGGGGACGGGGCGGAGGCCCGCAAGGGCGATCTGGTGGTGGCCGACTATGTCGGTTACCGGTGGAACGACGATGAGCGCAAGCTCGTGGCGAGCAGTTACGCGGAGGGCGAGCCGGGGGTGTTCCCGACGGGGACGGTGGTTCCCGGGCTCGCGGAGGCGCTGGTGGGGGCGCGGCCGGGGGCGCGTGTGGTGGCGCGGATCCCGCCGGAGAAGGGTTTCGGGGAGGACGGCGACTCCCGGCATCGGGTGGGGCCGGGCGACACGCTGGTGTACGTGCTGGATGTGCGGGGCGTGTACGGGAAGTCGGCGGCGGCGAAGGGGAAGGCGCGGGAGCAGCGGGATCCGAGGCTGCCGAGGGTCGGGGACGCGGCGGCGGGGCAGGTGCCGGTGGTGACGATGCCGAAGGGCGCGGCGCCGGGGAAGCTGCAGGCGGTGCCGCTGGTGGAGGGCGCGGGGCCCGAGGTGAAGGGCGGGCAGCTGGTCGCGCTGCAGTACGCGGGGTATTTCTGGCGTAACGGACAGGTGTTCAATTCGTCGTGGGGTGAGGGGCATCCGGCCGCGGTGACGATCGGGACCGGCGAGGTGATGAAGGGCTGGGACGAGGCGCTGGTGGGGCGCCGGGTCGGCAGCCGGATGCTGCTGGTGGTTCCGCCGTCGCTGGGTTACGGGGAGAAGGGGCTGTCGCAGTACGGGATCCGGGGCGACGACACGCTGGTGTTCGTGGTGGAGTTGCTCGGCGTCCACTGAGGCTCGGGCGGTGCCGGGGCGGTGCTCGCCGGCCTGGGGTGCTGCCGGTTTCTAAAACCCATGCCCGCTGTTCCTAGACTGGCGGGGTGGAGGACATCGACGCGATCGCGCTGCTGCAGGATCCGGTGCGGCGGCGGCTGTACGAGTTCGTGGCGGCGCGGGGCCGCGAGGTGGGCCGGAACGAGGCGGCGGAGGCGCTGGGCCTGGGCCGGACGCTGGCCGCGTTCCATCTGGACAAGCTGGTGGACGGCGGCCTGCTGGAGGCGGGCAGCCGCCGGTTGACGGGGCGTTCGGGGCCGGGGGCGGGGCGTCCGGCGAAGGTGTACCGGCGGTCGGCGGTGGAGCGCGGGGTGTCGGTGCCGGCGCGGGATTACGGGACGGCGGCGTCGCTGCTGGCGGAGGCCGCGGACGCGGCCGGTCTGGACGTGGAGTTGCAGGAGGCGGCGCGGCGGCGGGGGCGTGCGCTGGCGGCGGCGGACGGGCCGTGCGGTGATCTGGCGGGGTTGGAGCGGGTGCTGGCGCGGCGCGGCTACGAGCCGGTGCGGGGGGAGCCGGGCGGTGCGGAGTCCGGGCGGGACGATCGGGGCGGACCCGCCGAGCGGACGGGGGAGGCCGGGGCCGCGGAGACCGGGGCCGGCGGGGTCGTCCGGATGCGCAACTGCCCGTTCGGTGCGGTGGCCGAGGCGTTCCCGCCGCTGGTGTGCGGCATGAATCTGGCGCTGCTGGAGGGCATGACGGAGGGTTCCCGGGGTGTGCGGGTGCGGATGGACGCGCGCCCGGGCTGGTGCTGCGCGGTCGCGGAGGAGGTGCCGCCCGCCCCTTCTAAAAACAACGATGATTGACATAGAAGCGGGAGCCGTGGTGAGGTGACCTCATGACAGACGATCACCGCGCCGAGCGCACGCCTGCCCGCACCGAGGACCCTCGCCACCACCTCGCCCAGTTCAACGTGGCGACCATGCGTTTCCCGCTGGACGACCCGCGCATGGCGGAGTTCGTGGAGATGCTCGACCCCGTGAACGCCCTCGCCGACGCCGCTCCCGGGTTCGTCTGGCGGCTGGTGGAGGACGGGCAGCCGGACGCGACCCGGATGCGTCCCGCCGGCGACGACGTGATCGTCACGTTCTCGGTGTGGGAGTCGGCGGAGGCGCTGTGGGACTTCGTCTACCGGTCCGGGCACCTGGAGTCGATGCGGCGCCGCCGCGAGTGGTTCCGGCGGCACGCCGAGGCGCACCTGGTGCTGTGGTGGGTTCCCGCCGGGCACGTCCCGACGGTGGAGGAGGGGATGGAGCGGCTGGCGCTGCTGCGCGCGGAGGGCCCGTCGCCGCGCGCGTTCACGTTCGCGTCGCCGTTCACCGCCGAGGAGGCCGGGCTCGCGCCGGTGTGAGCCGGGCCCCCGGGCGGCGGCGAGGGGACGCGGCGGGCGTCCGGTGGGCGCCCGGGGCCGCGGCGGTCAGGGCCGTGGCGGTCGGGCGAGGAGCGTCGCGGTGTGGCGGCCGGCGGCGGCCGCGGTGAGGAAGTAGGCGAGGTCCTCGTCGAGGCGGCGGCCCATGGTGGACAGCCGGACGCCCCAGTCCCGTTCGGCGTCCGCGAGCGCGTCGCGGAGGCCGTCGACGGCGACGGGGACGAGCGCGTGCCGGTCGCCGAGCGGGGCGGCCTGCGCCGCGACGCGGGCGCCGAACTCGCCGCCCAGCTCGGGGACGGGGACGTCGGCACGGGCGAGGGCGACGCGCCCGTAGGCGGTGAGGGAGTGGTGGGAGACGCCGATGTGGCGTTCCCGCCGGTCGCCCTCGCTGACCCGCAGCGACGCGACGGGCCGCCCGTCGAGGACGGACGCGGCGTTGACGGCCTCGCCCGCGGAGACGCCCGAGAACCCCCAGCGGGTGCCGGTGCCGAGGTTGCCTGGCCCCTGCGCGAGGACGACGACCTCGGCGTCCAGCACGAGCCGCGCCGCGAGGAGCCCGGTGTGGACGGTGACGGCCTCCAGGTCGCCGCCGAACGCCTGCCCGACGGTGACGGTCGCGGCGAGGGCGCCCGCGTCCTTGAGCCGCGCGATCGACATGGAGAACCAGGACGGCAGCGCGCCCCCGTCGGGCATGACGTACACGACCCGGGTCCCCGGCCGGGCGGCGAGGAGCCCGGCGAGGATCGGCGGCAGCGCCGAGTGCAGGTCGGCGACGACGACGGGCGCGCCGCCGAGGGAGTCGGCGTCGCGCAGGACGTCGTGGTGGGGGGAGTCCTGCTCGTCGGCGCCGAGGACGGTGGCCTGCAGCGGGGTGTAGCGGGCCTTGACGAGGTGGCCGGGGCCGGACGGGTCGGGCGGGAGCCGGTCGGGGATCGCGACGACCATCGCGTAGCCGCCGGTGCCGAGGCCCATCGCCAAGGCCGTAGTGTTGAGCAGGACGGTGTCGCCGGGTTCGGGGCGCCCCACCAGCGCGGGATACGCCAGGGCGCGGTGCGCGCCGTCGCCCCCGATCTCGACGTCGAGTTCGACCGCCCCCGGCCATTCGCGTCGGATGCCCTCAACTGTGCCTTTACGCCATCGGATCACACTGGGAAACGGTAGCGTCCTCTGGTGACGGGCGTGGGGGCGTTCGGGCCCGCGCACGGGGGACCCGGGGGCTTCACGGAGCGAAGAGGTGGTGGCGAAGTGTCGCGGCGCAAGACCGAGCGCCTGCTGAATCTGGTGGTCTGCCTGCTCGCCACCCGGCGCTATCTGACCGCGGAGCAGATCCGCCGGGCGGTGCCGGGCTATCCGGACTCCGACGAGGCGTTCAAGCGGATGTTCGAGCGCGACAAGGAGGAGTTGCGCGAGCTGGGCGTTCCGCTGGAGGTCGGCAGTGATCTGCAGGGCGGGGGCGGCGAGGAGATCGGGTACCGGATCCCGCCGCAGGACTACGAGCTGCCCGACGTGCACCTGACGCCGGACGAGGCGGCGGTGCTGGGCCTGGCGGCCCGGGTGTGGCAGCGGGCGAGCCTGGCGGAGGCGGCGTCGGGGGCGCTGCTGAAGCTGCGCGCCGCCGGGGTGGAGACCGACGCGTCGGCCGCCGTCGGGATCGAACCGCGCGTGGACACCGGCGAACCGGCGTTCCCCGCCCTCTGGGAGGCGGTCCGGGACCGGCGGCCGGTCGCGTTCGACTACCGCGCGATCGGGCGGACGTCGGTGACCCGCCGCCACCTGGAGCCGTGGGGCGTCGTCAGCCGGCGGGGCCGCTGGTACGTGGTGGGGTTCGACCGGGACCGCGAGGAGGAGCGGGTGTTCCGGCTGAGCCGCATCGACGGGGAGGTCGCCGCGGACGGCCCGGCCGGGTCGGTGACGGTCCCGGACGGCGTCGACGTGCGGCGCATCGCGTTCGACCGCGGCGAGCCGGTCACCGAGCCGCGCCCGGCGACGGTGCGGCTGCGTGCGGGCGCCGCGCAGGGCCCGCGCCGGTGGGCGCGCGACGTCCGGCCCGCCGGCGACGGCGCGTGGGACGAGGCCGTCCTGACGTTCCGGGACGTGGAGCGGTTCGCGCCGTACCTGGCGCGGTTCGCCGACGACCTGGTCGTCCTCGACCCGCCGGACCTGCGGGAAGCGGTGATCCAGCAGCTGAAGTCGGCGCTGGCCGCCGGGGAACCGGACCCGGCCCGCGGCGCCGGGACCGAGGACGGAACGGTGAACGCGCGATGACCCCCAAGACCACCAGGACCCCCAAGACCGCCAGGCCCGCCAAGCCGGCCGCGAAGCAGGCGGCGGCGTCGACCGGGCGGCTCGCGCGGCTGCTCGCGCTCGTCCCGTACGTCGTCAACCGCGACACCGTCGCCCTCGAGGAGGCCGCGGCCGCGTTCGGGGTGACCGAGAAGCAGCTGATCGACGACCTGAACCTGCTGTGGTGCGTGGAGCTGCGCGCGCCCGACCCGTACTGCCCGATCGACCTGTCCTACGAGGGCGGGGAGATCACCGTCGCGGAGGCCGAGTCGATCGCGCGGCCGCTGCGGCTGAAGGTCGACGAGGCCAGCGCCCTGCTGGTGGCGCTGCGGATGCTCGCCGAGATCCCCGACCTGCACGACCGGGACGCGCTCAGCCGCGTCATCGCGAAACTGGAGACCGCCGCGGGCGCGGCGGCCGCGCCGAGCGCGCAGGTCGCCGTCGAGGTCGACGCCCGGGACGTCGCCGCGGGCGGCGGCCCCGGCGCCCGCACCGTCCTCGGGACGCTGCGGGACGCCGTCGCGTCGCGGCGCCGCGTGCACCTGGCGTACTACGTCCCCGCGCGCGACGAGAACACCGAGCGGGACGTCGACCCGATGCGGCTGCTGGTGGTGGAGGGCAACACCTACCTGGAGGGGTGGTGCCGCCGCGCGGAGGCCGTCCGGCTGTTCAAGCTCGACCGCATCACCGACCTCACGGTGCTGGACGACCCCGCCGAGGTCCCCGACCACGCCGAGCCGATCGACGTCGACGCCGGGCTGTTCCGGCCGTCCCCGCAGGACGTGCGGGTGACGCTGGAGCTGACGCCCCGCGGCCGCTGGGTCGCCGACTACTACCCGTGCGAGAGCGTCGAGGAACTGGGGGAGGGGCGGCTGCGGGTCGTGCTGCCGACCCCCGACACCCGCTGGGTGCGGGGCCTGGCGCTGCGCCTCGGCGACCAGGGGCGCGTCGTGGCGCCCGCGTCGGTCGCCGACGGCGTCCGCGACGACGCCGCCCGCGCCCTCGCCCTGTACGGCCTGGGCTGACCCGCCCGGCACGCGCACGCGCCGGACGGGCCGTCCCGCGCCGCCGTCCGGCCCGGCGCGCGCACGCGCACGCGCACGCGCCGGTCCGGCCGTCCGGTTCGGCCGTCCCGCGCGACCGTCCCGCGCGACCGTCCCGCGCGGCCGTCCAGGACCGGCGGGGCCGGGGGCGGCCGCCGTCCCGGAGGCGGGCCCGTGCTGAAGGTGGCGCCGGGATCGGCTACGGTGGCGGGCGTGGCGTGGGTAGCGGTTTCGGTGACGGCGGGCTTCGTCGGCCTGGCCGTGCTCGCCTACTGCGCGTTCAAGGTGTACCTGGGCGTGCGGCGGTTCGGACGTGAACTCGAGCGCACAAGATCACGGCTGGCGCCGAAACAGTCGGCGCTGCGGGATGAACTCTCTCGACTCGAGGGATCTCGGGCGCCACAAGCGCGCGAAGACGGCGTACGATCGTCGTGAGGACCCCTGCTGAAGAGGATTTGTCATGGCTGGACTTGGCACGACCGAAATTCTGATCATCCTGGCGGTCGTACTGCTGCTGTTCGGGTCGGCGAAGCTGCCGCAGCTCGCCCGCTCCCTGGGCAAGTCCGCCCGGATCCTGAAGGCCGAGACCAAGGGCCTGCACGACGACGATGACGGCGACGACGCCCGCAAGGCGCAGGCGTCGCAGCAGCAGGACGCCCCCGCCGAGGCGCCCGGCGCGCAGCAGAACGCGCGCGGCCCGCAGGCGCTCGCGTCCGGTGAGCCGCTCCAGGGCGTTCCGGTTTCGGACCCGGGCCAGGTCCGCAAGCACTGATCCGGCGGCGGCGCACCGCTCCACCGCACCATCCGCGCCGCCCCGCCCGCGGCGGTCCCCGCCCTCGTGCCGAGGGCCGCCGCCGCGTCGACCCCCGGACCCGAACACGAGCCCGAAAGCCGATGATGAAGCTGAGCAGGCGCGGCGCCGCATCCGACGGCCGCATGCCCCTCTTGGAGCACCTCCGTGAGCTGCGCAACCGGTTGGTCAAGGCGATCCTCGGCCTGCTGGTGGGCACGATCATCGGCTGGATCTTCTTCGACCCCATCTGGGACTGGCTGAAGCAGCCCTACACGCGGATCCCCGCCGAGCACTGCCTCGAAGGCAAGTGCGACCTGGTCGTCCACGGCATCTTCGACGGCTTCTTCGTGCACCTGAAGGTCGCGCTGATCATCGGCGCCGTGCTGTCGTCGCCGGTGTGGCTGTACCAGCTGTGGGCGTTCGTCGCGCCGGGCCTGTACCAGCGGGAACGCCGCTGGACGTACACGTTCATGGCGGCGGCCGTGCCGCTGTTCGTCGCGGGCGGCTACCTGGCCTACCTGACGATGGACAAGGGCCTGGAGATCTTCATCGGGCTCGCGCCGGGCGACACCACCGTGCTCGTCGGCGTCCAGGACTACCTGAGCTACGCCCAGGCGATGCTGTTCATCTTCGGGCTGACGTTCGAGCTGCCGCTGTTCGTGGTCGTCCTGAACCTGGCGGGCGTGCTCACCCACGAGCGGATCCGCAAGTCCCGGCGGCTGCTGTGGTTCGGGGTGTTCGTGTTCGCCGCGATCGCCACCCCCAGCCAGGACCCGTTCACCATGCTCGCCCTGGCCCTCCCCACGATCGTGCTGTTCGAGATCGCCGAGCTGATCGCGTTCCTGCACGACCGGAGGCTCGCCGCGCGCCACGACCCGTACGCGGAGCTGTCCGACGACGAGGCGGCCCCGCTGGACCTCGAGGCGATCGACGCCGAACTGGAGAAGGGCGGCGGCCGCACCCGCTGACCCGCGCCCCCCGGCGCGCGCCCGTCCAGTACGCGCCCGTCCCGCACGGGGCGGCGCGTCCCGGCGACCCGCCGGGATCCGGTTCGTTATGGATTGGGAATCGGGCCGGTCGAAACCGTAGGCTCGAAGACATGACCTCCCCCGACACCACGTCGACCGGGCGGAAGGCCGAGGAGCGGCCCGGGGACTCCCCGGCCTCCCGGTACGCCGCCTACCGCAGGCGCACCGCCGGGAACGGCCCCGCCCTGCTGGACTTCCGCACCCTGTACGACTTCGAGCTGGACGCCTTCCAGCTGCGGGCGTGCCAGGCGCTGGAGGACGGCAGCGGCGTCCTCGTCGCGGCGCCCACCGGCTCCGGCAAGACCGTCGTCGGGGAGTTCGCCGTCCACCTCGCGCTGACCGGCGGCGCCAAATGCTTCTACACCACGCCGATCAAGGCGCTGTCGAACCAGAAGTACGCCGACCTCGTCCGCCGCTACGGGCCCGAGAAGGTCGGGCTGCTCACCGGCGACAACAGCGTGAACGGCGAGGCGCCCATCGTCGTCATGACCACCGAGGTGCTGCGCAACATGCTGTACGCGCAGTCCCCGACCCTCACCGGGCTGGCGTTCGTGGTCATGGACGAGGTGCACTACCTCGCCGACCGGTTCCGCGGCGCCGTCTGGGAAGAAGTGATCATCCACGTCCCCGACTCGGTGCGGATCGTGGCGCTGTCGGCGACCGTCAGCAACGCCGAGGAGTTCGGCGAGTGGCTGCAGGCCGTCCGCGGCGACACCGCCGTCGTCGTCGACGAGCACCGGCCCGTCCCGCTGTTCCAGCACATGCTCGTCGGGACCTACCTGCACGACCTGTTCGTCGACACCGGCAAGGGCGACAACCGGCAGGCGCGCCTCAACCCCAGGCTGACCCGCATGGCCGTCGAGGAGGTGCGCCGCGCCAAGGTCAACCAGGGCCGCCGCACCGGGCGGCGCCGCGCGCCCCGCCCGCAGCGGTACCGGCCCCCCGCCCGCCCGGACGTCATCGAGCGGCTCGACCGCGCCGGGCTGCTCCCCGCGATCACGTTCATCTTCTCCCGCGCCGGCTGCGACGCCGCCGTCCAGCAGTGCCTCGCCGCCGGGATCCGGCTCACCTCCAAGGAGGAGTCGGAGGAGATCCGCGCCCACGCCGAGCTGCGCACCGCCGACATCCCCCCGGCCGACCTGCGGGTCCTCGGCTACGATGACTTCCTCGCCGCGCTCGAGCGGGGCGTCGCCGCGCACCACGCCGGGATGCTCCCGACGTTCAAGGAGATCGTCGAGGAGCTCTTCACCCGCGGCATGATCAAAGCGGTGTTCGCCACCGAGACGCTCGCGCTCGGCATCAACATGCCCGCCCGCACCGTCGTGATCGAGAAGCTCGACAAGTGGAACGGCGAGGCGCACGTCGACCTCACCCCCGGCGAGTTCACCCAGCTCACCGGACGCGCCGGGCGGCGCGGCATCGACGTCGAGGGCCATGCCGTCGTGGTGTGGGCGCCCAACGTCGACCCGGCGTCCGTCGCCGGCCTCGCCGGCGCCCGCACCTACCCGCTGAACTCCAGCTTCCGCCCGTCCTACAACATGGCCGTCAACCTCGTCGGCGCCGTCGGCATCGAACGGGCCCGCACCCTCCTCGAGGAGTCGTTCGCGCAGTTCCAGGCCGACCGCGCCGTCGTCGGCCTCGCCCGGCAAGTCCACAAGAACGAGGAGGCGCTCGCCGGGTACGCCGAGGCCGCCCAGTGCCACCTCGGCGACTTCATGGAGTACGCGGCGCTGCGCAGGCGGCTGTCGGACCGGGAGGCGCAGCTGTCCCGGGAACGGTCGGCGTCCCGCCGCGCCGAAGCCGCCAAGTCCCTCGAGCGGCTCCGGCCCGGCGACGTGATCCTCGTGCCGTCCGGGCGCCGCTCCGGCCTCGCCGTCGTCCTCGACCCCGGCCTCGGCCGCCGCTCCGACGGGCCCGCCCCGCTCGTCCTCACCGTGAACCGGTCCGTGCAGCGGCTGTCCATCCAGGACTTCCCCCGCGCCGTCGAACCCGTCGAGCGGATCCGCATCCCCAAGTCGTTCAGCCCCCGCAACCCGCAGGACCGCCGCGACCTCGCCTCCACCCTCCGCAACAAGGTCCCCGACGACGCCCGCGAACGCAAACGGTCCCGCGGGGACTCCGCCGCCGCCGACGACGCCGAGATCACCGCGCTGCGCGCCGAACTGCGCCGCCACCCCGTGCACGGCTGCGACGAACGCGAGCAGCACGCCCGCTGGGCCGAGCGGTACCACCGCCTCGACCGCGAGACCGCGCAGCTGCGGCGCCGCGTCGAAGGCCGCTCCCAGGTGATCGCCCGCACCTTCGACCGCGTCTGCGCCGTCCTCGAACAGCTCGGCTACCTCCGGAACGGGGAGGTCACCGCCGAGGGCCGCCGCCTCGGGCAGATCTACAACGAACTCGACCTGCTCACCGCCGAGAGCCTCCGCGCCGGGCTGTGGGACAAGCTCGACCACGCCGAACTGGCCGCGTGCGTGTCCGCGCTGGTGTACGAGTCGCGGCGCGACGACGACACCGGGCCGCACCGCGCCCCGTCCGGCCGCGCCGAGGACGCCCTCGCCGCGATGGTGCGGCTGTGGGGCGAACTCGACGCCGTCGAACGCGACAACCGCGTGTCGTTCCTGCGCGAGCCCGACCTGGGGTTCGCGTGGACCGCGTACCGGTGGGCCAAGGGCGACGACCTCGACGAGGTGCTCCTCGCGAGCGACATGACCGCCGGCGACTTCGTCCGCGCCGTCAAGCAGCTCCTCGACCTGCTCGGCCAGGTCGCCGACGCGTCCCCCGCCAACGGGCACGTCCGCAAGACGGCCCGCCGCGCGATGGACGCGATGCGCCGCGGCGTCGTCGCCTACTCCTCCGTGACCTGACCCCGGATCGGGTGACCTGGCGGCCGTCCGGCCGTCGGTCGCCTTTATGCGGGGGGTGGGGGGAGGGGTCAGGGGGTGCGGCGGCGGGCGCGGCGTTCGCGCAGCGTCCGCTCGACGCGATGCCGGGCCAGCCGGACCAGCAGCGGCTGCGGCGGGCGGCGGAGCGGCCCCGGCGTCACCCGGTGGCCCAGAGCGGCCGCGCCCAGCACCAGCCCGGCGGCGCGGCGGTGCCGCGCCTCCCACGGCAGCCCGTACTGCTCGCGGAGCGGCTCCGGCAGCAGCGCCGCCGTGACGACGCGGAACACCGCGAGGCCCGGGCCGAGCGCGCGCAGCTTCCTCGGGTGCAGGACGGCCGCCGCGACCTTCCGGGCGTTGTCGTCGACCTCGAGAGACGCGACCATCTCGTCCATGTAGGCGCGGAACGACGCCAGGTCGGGCGGCTGCTCCTCCGGCGGGCAGCCGAGCACCTCGGCGACGACCCGCGCCTGCCGGTAGTACTCCTCGGCCTGCCCGGGATCCGGGCGGCCGGGCCGGCCCAGCCGCTCGTGCAGGTACAGCGCCGAGTCGATCAGCGTCGCGTTCACCCACAGCTGCAGGTCGGGGTCGTTGCCGGAGTACCCCTCGCCGCGGACGGACGTGTGGATCCCGCGGACCTTCGCGGCGATCCTCGCGACCTCCTCGGGCGTCCCGAAGGAGACGATCAGCAGGAAGTCGAGGGTGCCGAACAGCCGCGCCAGCGGCCGGGCGGCGAAGTCGCTGTGCTCGGCGACGCCCCGCGCCACGCCGGGATGCGCGAGCTGCATGAGCAGCGCGCGGCCCGCGCCGAGCCCGACGATCGGCTCGGCGCCGAACGCGCGCAGCACGTCCCGGTCGGCGAGCCGGGCGGCGAGGTCGGCCGTGCCGGGCGGCGACGGATCCGCGGCGGCCTCGGGGGACGGGATCGGCGGTGTGGGCACGGGGGGGCCTCCCGGACGGTCGGCGGCCGGATCCTGGTGCCCCGCATCCTCACCCATTATTGACGGCACGTCAATAATGGGTGCGGGCGGCGGTCCCGGCCCGCGGCGCCTACTGCGCAGGTCGGAGGCCGGGTCGACCTGAGAATGAGGCCGCCGGACATTTCGCGCCGATAGGGTCGTCACGGTCACCGAATTTCACGACAACCCCCTGGACTCCTGCATGATCGAGGCCAAGAACCTCACGAAACGCTACGGCGCCAAGGTCGCCGTGCACGATCTCTCCTTCACCGTGGAGCCCGGCCGGGTGACCGGCTTCCTCGGGCCGAACGGCGCCGGCAAGTCGACGACGATGCGGATGCTGCTCGGCCTCGACCGGCCCACCAGCGGCGAGGCCCGCATCGCCGGACACCACTACAGCCGGCTGCCCGCCCCGATGCGGACCGTCGGCGCGCTGCTGGAGGCGCGGGCCGTCCACACCGGCCGCAGCGCCCGCAACCACCTGCTGTGCCTCGCGCAGACCCAGGGCCTCCCCGCCAAGCGGGTCGACGAGGTGCTGGAACTGGTCGGCCTCACCGACGTCGCCGGGCGGCGGGCGCAGGGCTTCTCCCTCGGCATGGGGCAGCGGCTCGGCATCGCCGCGGCGGTGCTCGGCGACCCCGAGGTGCTCATCCTGGACGAGCCGGTCAACGGCCTCGACCCCGAGGGCGTCGTCTGGATCCGCCAGCTCATGCAGCGGTTCGCCGCCGGCGGCCGGACGGTGTTCGTCTCCAGCCACCTCATGAACGAGATGGCCGTCACCGCCGACCACCTCATCGTCATCGGCCGCGGCCGCCTCATCGCCGACTGCTCCACCGAGGAGTTCATCGAGCGCAGCACCGACAAGACGGTCGTCGTCCGCAGCCCCGACGCCGAACGGCTCACCGGCGTCCTGTCCGGTGAGGGCGGCAAGGTCACCGCCGCGGACGACGGCGCGCTGTCCGTCGCGAACCTCGAGGCCGCCCGGATCGGCGAGCTCGCCGCCGCCGAGGGCCTCGTCCTGCACGAGCTCACCCCCCGGCGCGGCTCCCTCGAGGACGCCTTCATGGAGCTCACCCGCGACACCGTCGAGTACGGGACGTCCGCCGCCGCCGCGCCCGCCGGCCAGGCCGCCGTCCCCGCGAAGGAGGAGACCCGATGACCGCCGCCCCCGCCGACGCGGCGCCGCCCTCGGTCCCCGGCGCCGGCGCGCGCCGCCCCGGCTTCGGTGCGCTGCTGCTCGCCGAATGGACCAAGATCCGGACCGTGCAGTCGACGCTGTGGTCGCTGGTCCTGCTCGTCCTGCTGCACCTCGGCTTCACCGGGCTGCTCGCCGCGGTGTTCGCCGCGCAGTGGGACAGCATGAACGAGGGCGACCGCGCCATGATCGGCGAGGACCCGGCCGGGTTCTTCCTCGGCGCCGGGCTGTCCTACAGCCAGCTGACGGTGTGCGTGCTCGGCGTGCTGCTGATCGCCTCCGAGTACTCCACCGGCATGATCCGCTCCAGTCTGCTGGCCGTTCCGACCCGGCTGCCGATGCTGTGGGCGAAGGCCGTCGTGTTCGCCGCCCTCGTCCTCGTGCTGGGCGTCGTCGTGTCGTTCGGGTCGTTCTTCCTCGGCTCGGCGATCCTCGGCGACCGGCTCCCCGTCGGGCTGGGCGACCCGGGCGTGCTGCGCGCCGTCTTCGGCGGCGGCCTGTACCTGGCGATGCTCGGGCTGTTCTCGCTGGCGATCGGCGCGATCGTGCGGCACACCGCGGGCGCCATCACCGGCGTGATCGCGTTCGTGCTGGTGCTGTCGCCGCTGGCGTCGCTGCTGCCGGGCTCCCTCGGCGACTACGTCCACGGCTACCTGCCGTCGGTCGCGGGCATGGCGATCACCGCGGCCGTGCCGTCCGACGACGCCGTCCTGTCGCCCTGGGCCGGGTACGGGGTGTTCGCCCTGTGGACGGCCGCGCTGCTGGCGGCCGCCGCGTACCTGCTCAAGCGCCGCGACGCCTGACGGACGGCCGCGCGAACACCGGCGCACGGACCGGTCCCGCTCCGGCGGGGCCGGTCCTTCCGTTGCCGCCGGGACGTCCGCGCCCGGCGGGGGAGACGCTACGGTTTCGGCCAGGTGCTTGCAGCACGTGACCAAACTGGAGGTCGGGGATGCCGGGTTCGGGGGCGCCGACGCGGGTCCGCCTGCTGGAGGCGGCCGTGGCGGTCATGGGGGAGGGCGGCCGGTCCGCGCTGACGTCCCGGGGCGTCGCCGAGCGCGCCGGGGTGAACAACGCGCTGGTCCACTACTACTTCGGGTCCGTGGACGCGCTGCGCCGCGCCGCCGTCCTGCACGCGCTGGATCAGGAGCTCGAGGGCCCGGTCTCGGCGATCCTGGACGCCCCGGACGTCCTCGACGGCATCGTCGCCGCGATCACCGGCCTCACCGCCCCGCAGGCCACCGGCGACGGGACGGGCGCCCCCCGGCTCCGCGTGATCACCGAGGCGCTCGTGCACGGGCTGCACGACGACGAGCTGCGCGGCGCGACCGTCGAGCGGCTCGCGGCGTTCCGCGGCGCGCTCGCCGACCGGCTCGCCGCGCAGCGCGCCGCGGGCGGGCTGCGCCCCGACGCCGACCCGGCCGGCCTCGCCCTGGTGGTCGCCGCGCTGCTCGACGGCCTGCTGCTGCACGCCGTCGTCGACCCCGGCGCCGACGCCGCCGGTGCCGCCGCCGGGCTCGTCGGCCTGCTCCGCAGCACCGGACCGCCCGCCGCCGCGGGGGATCACGGCCCGTCCCCCCGGAAGTGACCCGGGCGTGACCGGGTGACCGCCGGGACGAGGGAGGGCCAAGTGACCGGGGAATTCCGGCCCCGCGCGCTGCGCGACCACGCCATGATCGCCGACGGGGAGCGCGGCGCCCTGGTCGGCCCGGGCGGCGAGCACGCCTGACTGGGCTTCCCCGCCTGGGACTCGCCGCCGCCGGCGCGCCCGTCCTCGCCCTCGCCTTCGGCCTCGCCGAGGACGAGGAACGCGACCTGGTCCTGGAGATCACCACCGGCGCCGCCACCGGCGGCCGCCTCGACCCCGGCGCGCTGTGGGACGCCACCGAACGCGACTGGCGCGCCGCCGTCCCGTCCTGCGAGGACACCATCGCGCCGCGCGACGCCCGCCTCGCCGGATTGAACCGTACAGCGCGGGTATCGCGAAGGTCATGGCTGTATCGGCGGAACGCAACGCACGAGGCACGCCCGGGCGGAACGGGCGGAAGGGGCGGCGCCGGGACGCGGCGCCGGGGGAGGGGAGCGCCGCGCTGCGGCGGGCGCTCGCCGACCGGGTCGACGGCGAGGTCCGGTTCGACGCCGGATCCCGCGCCGTCTACGCCCACGACTCCTCCAACTACCGGCAGCCGCCCATCGGCGTGGTCGTCCCGCGGACCGTCGACGCCGGCGCCGAGGCGGTCCGCGTCTGCGCCGAGCACGAGGCGCCCGTCCTGTCCCGGGGCGGCGGCACCAGCCTGGCCGGGCAGTGCTGCAACACCGCCGTCGTCATCGACTGGTCCAAGTACTGCACCCGCCTCCTGTCCGTCGACCCCGGCGCCCGCACCGCGATCGTCGAGCCCGGCGCCTGCCTGGACGACCTCGACCGCGAGCTGTCGCCGCACGGCCTCATGGTCGGCCCGAAACCCTCCACCCACGACACCTGCACCATCGGCGGGATGATCGGCAACAACTCCTGCGGCGCCTCCGCGCAGGCCTACGGCAAGATGGCCGACTCCGTGCTGCGCCTCGAGGTGCTCACCTACGACGGGCTGCGCATGTGGGTCGGGCCGACCTCGGAGGACGAGTACGCCCGCATCCAGGAGGAGGGCGGACGCCGCGCCGAGATCTACCGGGCCCTGCGGGACCTGCGCGACGACGGCATGGAGAAGATCCGCACCCGCTACCCCGACATCCCCCGCCGCGTGTCCGGCTACAACCTCGACGCGCTGCTGCCCGAGAACGGCTTCGACGTCGCCCGCGCCCTCGTCGGCTCCGAATCCACCCTCGTCACCGTCCTGCGCGCCGAGATCCGGCTGTTCCCGGTGCCGCCCCACCAGTCGCTGGTCGTCCTCGGCTACGACGACATCGCCGACGCGGGCGAGGCGGTGCGGCGGATCCTGCCGTTCGAGCCGCTCGCCCTCGAGGGCATGGACGACACGCTGCTGCGGCTCGCGGAGGAGGACCGCCTCGCCGGGCCCGACGTCCTCGCAGACATGCCCGACGGGTCCGGCTGGCTCATGGTCCGGTTCGGCGGCGACACGAAAGAGGAGGCCGACCGGCGCGGCCGCGACCTCGCCGACGCCATGCGCGACGCGCCCCTGAAGCCCCGCCGCGCGTTCCTGCGCGACCCCGCCGTCGAGGAACGGCTCTGGAAGGTCCGCGAGGCCGGGCTCGGCGCGACCGCCTACCCGCGCGGCCGCCCCGACACCCACGAGGGCTGGGAGGACGCCGCCGTCCCGCCCGAGCGGCTCGGCGACTACCTGCGCGACTTCCGCCGCCTCGTCCGCGAGTTCGCCTACGACCCCGTCTCCCTCTACGGGCACTTCGGGCAGGGCTGCGTCCACACCCGCATCCCGTTCGACCTGGAGGACGAACGCGGCGCCGGACGATACCGCGAGTTCGTCGAACGCGCCGCGCGGCTCGTCGCGTCCTACGGCGGCTCCCTGTCGGGCGAGCACGGCGACGGACAGTCCCGCGGCGAACTGCTGCCGATCATGTTCGGCGACGACGTCGTCGCGCTGTTCGGCCGCCTCAAGGCGATCTTCGACCCCGGCGGGCGGATGAACCCCGGGAAGATCGTCGACCCGTACCGGCTCGACGAGAACCTCGACCACCTCGCCTACCGGCCGGACGAACCCGACACCGCGTTCGCCTACCCCGACGACCGCCACCGGTTCACGCACGCCGCCGCCCGCTGCGTCGGCATCGGCAAATGCCGCGCCTCCTCCGGCGGCGTCATGTGCCCCAGCTACCGCGTCACCGGCGAGGAGGAGCACTCCACCCGCGGCCGCGCCCGCATGCTCATGGAGATGATGCGCGGCATGCCGCCCGCCCCCGGCGGGGAGCGCGCCGGGCCCGCCGGGGCGATCCCCGACCCGGCCGTGTCCGGCCCCGGCGGCGCCGTCGTCATCACCGACGGCTGGCGCTCGGCGGACGTCCTCGACTCCCTCGACCTGTGCCTCGCCTGCAAGGGCTGCAAGAGCGACTGCCCCGTCAACGTCGACATGGCCACCTACAAGGCCGAGTTCCTCCACCACCACTACGCCGGGCGGCTCCGCCCCGCCGCGCACTACTCGATGGGCTGGCTGCCGCTGTGGGCCCGGCTCGCCGCCGCCGCGCCCCGCGCCGCCAACGGCGCCCTCGGCCTGCCCGGCGCCGAACGCGCCGCCAAGCTCGCCGGCGGCATCGCCCGGGAACGGACGATTCCGCGGTTCGCCCGCCAGCGGTTCACCGACTGGTTCAAGCACCGCGAACCCGGCGACGCCCCCGCCACCGGACGCCGCGTCGTGCTGTGGCCCGACACGTTCACCAACAACTTCCACCCGCACATCGGCCGCGCCGCCGTCCGCGTGCTGGAGGCGTCCGGATACAAGGTCGAGGTCCCGCCCGTCGCGCTGTGCTGCGGCCTCACCTGGATCTCCACCGGCCAGCTCGACGTCGCGTCGCGCGTCCTGCGCCGCACCGTGCGGGCCCTCGCGCCCCGCCTCCGCGACGGCGTCCCCGTCGTCGGACTCGAACCGTCCTGCACCGCCGTGTTCCGCGCCGACGCGCCCGAACTGCTGGAGGGCGACCCCGCCGAGGACGACGTCAAGCGGCTCCGCGACGGGACGCGGACGCTCGCCGAACTGCTCGACGAGCACGGGACGCAGCCCCCCGCCGCCCCGTCCGGCCGCCCCGCCGCCCGCGCGATCGCCCAGCCGCACTGCCACCAGCACGCGATCATGGGATTCGGCGCGGACGAACGGGTCCTGGAGCGCGCAGGCGTGCAGGCCGACACCCTTGACGCCGGATGCTGCGGCCTCGCCGGGAACTTCGGCTTCGAACGCGGCCACCACGAGGTGTCCACCGCCGTCGCCGAACAGGGCGTCTGGCCCGCCGTCCGCGCCGCCGGACCCGGCACGACCGTCCTGGCCGACGGCTTCTCCTGCCGCACCCAGATCGAGGCGGGCACCCAGGCCCGGCCCCGCCACCTGGCCGAACTCCTCGCCGACCTGCTCCCGTAGGCGGACGTCAGGGAGCCGGGGCCGGCTCGGGCAGTTCCCCGAGCAGCGCGCCGAGCGTCGCGCCCAGCGGCGCGTCCAGCGTGACCAGCGCGTCGCCGTCGCCCCGCGTCGGGCCCCGGTTCACGATCCCGACCGGGATCCCGTGCCGCGCCGCGTGCCGGACGAACCGGTACCCCGACATCACCGTCAGCGACGACCCCAGCACCAGCAGCGCGCCCGCCCGCTCGGTCAGCGCGAAGCAGTCCGCGACCCGCGCGGGCGGCACGTTCTCCCCGAAGAACACCACGTCCGGCTTCAGCGGCCCGCCGCACCGGTCGCAGCCCACCACCCGGAACCCGTCGATCTCCCGGTCGTCCAGCTCCGCGTCGCCGTCCGGGTTGACCGAACCGTCCTGCCCGTGCAGGCCGGGATGCCCGCCCGCGTGCCCGCCCGGCCGCTCCCCGAACCCCGGGTTGGCCGCGCGCAGCCGCGCGTCCAGATAGCCGCGGGGCGTGCGGGACCCGCACGCCAGGCACACCACCCGGTCCAGCGAACCGTGCAGCTCGATCACCCCGGACGCCCCCGCCGCCTGGTGCAGCCCGTCCACGTTCTGCGTGATGATCCCCGACAGCAGCCCGCGGCGCTGCAGCTCCGCGACCGCCCGGTGCCCCGCGTTCGGCCGCGCCGCCTTGATGTGCCGCCACCCCAGATGGCTCCGCGCCCAGTACCGGCGGCGCGCCTCCGCGCCGCCGGTGAACGCCTGGTACGTCATCGGCTCGCCCCGCTGCCGGCTGCGTCCCGTCTCACCGCGGTAGTCCGGAATGCCCGACTCGGTGGAGATGCCGGCGCCGCTCAGCACCACGACGTCCCCGTCCGAGACGAGGTCCGCCAGAGCGCGCAGCCCGGCCTCCCGCTCCACAACCTGCGTCACCCCTCCATGGTGCCCGACGCGGACGCGTGCCCGGGCTCCGGCGCGGCGCCGGAGCCCGGGCGGGGGAGGGCCGGTCAGGCCAGCCCGAAGAACCGCGACGCGTGGTAAGGGCCGCACAGCGCGTCGTGCCCCGCGCCCGCCGTCCCGCAGTGCTCGGCGCCGGAGCCCGGATCGATCGGCGGCTCATGGCCCATGTCGTCGATCAGGTACGTCTCGAGCTGACCGCTCCCGTAGACGCGCTTGGTGACACCGCTCGCGGGCGCCGTCGTGGACGTCGGCGCGCCGCCGATCCCGAACACGTTCGTCCACTGCGCCGTCTGGTACTCCAGCGACCGCGGCACGATGATCGGGTCCGCGCCGCCGTGCCAGATCTGCACCGGCGGCCGCGGGCCCGCGTAGCCCGGGTACGCGCTCCGCGCCCGGTCGCCCCACTCCCGCGCGGACGTGAAGTTGAAGCGCCCCGAGCACGGCCCGAACGGCGGCGTGACGAAGTAGACGAACTCCGAGTCGGCGCAGCCGTACGCCATCCCGAAGAACACCGCGCCCGCCTTGAACACGTCCGGGTACGCGGCGAGCATCACGTTCGTGGCCGCGCCGCCGCCCGAGTAGCCGGTGACGAACACGCGGGACGCGTCCGCCCGGTGGGCCGACTTCATGTACTCGACCATCTGCACGACCGAGCGCGCCTCGCCGTTCCCCGCGCGCGTGCGGTCCTCCTCGCTCCACGCGCTGAAGCACTTGTGCGGGATGATCCCGCCGGACCCGACGTTCTCGTCCTTCTGCTCCGGGAACACGATCGTGAACCCGAGGGCGTCGGCGTACTTCCGCCAGCCGGTGTCGACGTCCAGGTCCCGCGCGTCGCCGCCGCACCCGTGGAACAGCACCACCACGGGCGCCCCGGCCCGCGCGCTCTCCGGGACGTACGCGTACATCGTCAGGTTCCCCGGGTTCGCGCCGAAGTCCGCGACCTCGTGGAACCCGGTCCGGGCCGCGGCGGCCCGCGGCACGTCCGCGCACCACGCCGCCGCGGCGACCGCGAGGACCAGCGTCGCCGCGGCCGCGCGCGCCGCGGACCCGCGCAGGGAACGTCCGCCCGAGCGGAGGAGATTCATGCGTCGGCCTTTCTCAGAGGGGATCCACGGATGGTCGCCCCCCGGCCGCGCCGCCACCCTGAACCTCCCGCCAAACCGGGCCGCCCCCTCCGCTCACCCGAGTGAGCCCCCGCCGCCCCGGACGAGGGAGGGAGAACAGCGCCCGGCTCGTCGGGCGGTGCCCGCGTGGAAGCGATGTGGGCGGGTCAGGTGGGCGGGTCAGGTGGGCGGGCCGGGGACGGTGTCCGGGAAGATCCGCAGCATCGAGTTGAGCGCGATCATGGTGGCGAGCTTGGTCTCCGGGGCGGCGGGCTCGCCGCCGAACATCTCGTGGATCACCCGGATCCGGTAGCGCACCGTCTGCGGGTGGATGTGCAGCTGCCGGCCGGTGACGACCGCGTTGCCGCCGCTGTTGAAGTACGTCAGCAGGGTCTCCGCGAGCATCTCCCGGCGCGGCGACGGCTGCTCCAGCAGCGGCCGCAGGTACCGGGGCGCGGCCGCCTCCACCAGGTCCCGCGCCTCCGCGGTGATCAGCGTCGCGAGATGGTCGCAGCAGCGGACCGTCCCGTCCGCCGGCAGCACGCCCTCCTCGGCGAGCGCCGCCGCCCGGCGCGCCCACCGCAGCGACACCGCGCCGCGGTCCACCGGGACCGTCGGGCCGACCGCCCCCGGGCACGCGTCGGCCAGCGCCGCCATCAGCCGCTCCTGGCCCGGGCCGTCCGGGTCGGGCACCACCAGGTACGGGGCGTCGCCCGACCAGTCCGCCAGCACCGTGGGCGGGACGAGCCGCGCCGTGCCGACCACCGGGCCGCGCAGCGCCACCGCGCAGATCGTCTCGGGCGCCGTCCAGTCCGCGGCCTTCGCCAGCTCACGGATCGCCTCCCGGCCGATCGGCGGGTCGGCCACCAGGACGTCGCGGAGCCGGCCGCGGGCCCGCTCCCGCCGCGTCGCCAGCTCCTCCCGCGCCGACGCGTAGCCCTCCGCGGCCGCGTCGACGAGGATCGCGAGGAGCCCGAAGTGCGCCTCGGTGAGCATCGACAGGGTCTCCTGGTTCCAGCCGAAGTCGTAGGCGTGGCCGATGAACCGGCGGCAGGTGATCTGGCTGCTGAGCCGCAGCGCCGCCTCCAGGCCGTCGAGGCCGTGCCCGTCGGACGCCTCGCGGGCGCCGATGTGCGCGTACAGGTTCGTGAGCGGCGACCAGTCCGGCGCCGGGTCGTCCACGGAGTCCACGAAGCCGCGGACCGTCGTGGCGATCGTCCGGACCATCTGCCGGCCCTGGACGCTGTCGGCGGGGTGGGCGTACGCGGGGAGCTGGCGGCGGATCTCGCCGGCGATCTCCTGCACGACCGCGTCGAGGTGCGGGCGGAGCAGGTCGCCGATGCGGATCCGCTGCGGATGGCACGGGAGCGGGGAGCGGGTTCGCCGGACTGACAGGGGCGGGGAGGCCACGAGTTCTCCTTGGGATCGGAAACGCACCTGGCTTTCGGGCTCGCCAGTCTCGCTTCTCCCACGGCGAGATCAAGGGAACGCGGAAATACGTGTGTGGCCGCACACCCGGATTGGGCGGCGGCAACGGAATCCGGCGGTCCCTCATCGCGAATTGAGCGATTGGACCGTTCCGATGCATGTGCGGGCCGTCGGGCCCCTTCCGGTCAATGCGTCCGCCGAGCAAAACGCCGGGGCGATTTCGTGCGCGGGTGAGCCGACCGCCGCGCCCGTCGCGGGGAGCATCCGGAGGTCCGCCCACCCGACGGAGGGAACCCGATGCACCCGTCTCTCCCGCGGCTCCGGCCCCGCGCCCTCGGGGCCGCCGCTGCCGCCGGCCTGCTCACCGCCGGCGTGCTCGCCGGCCCCGCCGCCGCGGACGGCCGCGCGCCGCGGGGCCCCGCCCCGGCCGTGCGCGGCCCGCTGCCCGGGACCCCGCCGGGCGACCCGTCGTCCCCGGACATCGCCGAGACCCACCCCTGGATGGCCACCGACGTCGACCTGGAGGCCCGCGGCTACGTCGAGGAGGAGTTCGTCGTCTCCGGCGAGGCCGACGCCTACTCGGCCGCGGGCGAGATCCTCGCCGAGGACGTCCCCTACTCCACCCGCGTGATCGTGCGGCGGCCCGCGCGCCCGTCCGCCTTCAACGGCACCGTCGTCGCCGAATGGCAGAACGTCAGCGCCGGATACGACATCGACGCGCTGTGGTCCACCGACCAGATCACCCGCGCCGGGTACGCGTGGGCGGGGATCTCCGCGCAGCGGGTCGGCGTCGAGCACCTCCGCGCGTGGAGCCCCGCCCGCTACGGCGGCCTCGACGTCACCGGCGGCGGCCGGTTCACCCGCGACGAACTCTCCTACGACATCTACGCCCAGGTCGCCGGCACCCTGCGCCGCCACGACCGGGCGGGACCGCTCGGCGGGCTCCGGGCCCGCACACTGGTCGGCGCGGGCGCGTCCCAGTCGGCGGGCCGCATGACCGTCTACCACGACGCCGTCCTGCCGCGGACGGCGAAGGTGTTCGACGGGTACGCCTTCGTCGTCGGCCCCGCCCCGGCGCGCCGCGGCGCCGAGCCGGTGTTCCACATCCTGTCCGAGACCGACGTCCGCACCCCCGACCGCATGCCCGACACGCCGGTGTACCGCCGGTGGGAGGTCGCGGGCTCCGCGCACTCCGGATGGCACGGGCAGGCGTACCGCCGGTCGATCCTCGACCGCGACCTCGGTGCGGCGCCGACCTATGAGTGCGACCGGCCCCCGTTCAGCCGCGTCCCGCTCCACCACGTGATCGCGGCCGCGTACGTCCATCTCGAACGGTGGATCGGGGACGGCGCCCCGCCGCCGTCGGCCCCGCCGCTGGAGTTCGCCCCCGACGGCCGCCTCGCGCGCGACGAGCTGGGCCTCGCCAAGGGCGGCGTGCGCCTCTCGCAGGTCGAGGCGCCCACCGCGCTCAACACCGGCCAGAACACCGGCGAGACGTTCTGCGTCCTGTTCGGCACGCACGTCCCGCTCGGCGGCGCCGAGCTCGCGGCGCGGTACGGGACGGACGCTCGCTACACCGCGGCCGTCCTGCGGTCCGACGCGCGCAACCTGCGCTCCGGCTACCTCCTCCCGGCCGACGCCTGGGCGAACGCCCGCGCCGCCCACGAGGTCGACATCCCGCGCCCCTGACCGCCGTGGCGGCGGGCATGGCCCACAGCGCCTCGGTGAAGATCCCCACTTCGCTCGGGCAGGAGTGGGCAGCGGCGGCGTCGGAGTCCGCCGCTACCTTACTGCGTAAAGGGCGGCGGCGCTGGAGCCGCGGCCCGGCCTCAGCCTGCCGTCGCACAGGCTCCCCCGGCCGCGGGCGGCAACGCGCCGTCCGCGGCCGGGGCGTCAGCGGTCCTCGCCCCGGCCGGGGTTCTCCAGGCGGAAGAAGTTGCTCTGGGCGCCGTCCTTCTTGTGCTCCTGGTAGATGAAGTTCAGCTCGCGCTCGTCGAACGTGCGGAACCAGTCGTCCCAGGAGATGTGCTCGAGGTTCTCGCCGCCGTAGCCGGGGAAGTCGAAGCGGAGCCGCCCCGGGCGGCCCTCGTACTCGCTGCCGGGCACGGTCGACGGCTCGGCCCCGCGTTCCTCGGCCCACCGCCGGATGACCTCGTGGTCGGTGGTGACGAGGCTCTTGCCGGGACGCTCCTCGTGCTCGTCCGCCGAGGTCACCTGCTGCTCGTGGCGATGCTCGCCCCGGATCGGGTGGTTCGACTCGCCCATCGGGCTCCCCCTTCGAGTCGTTCGGCTGTCGGGGGTGTGTTCCCCGCCCGACCCGGGACTAACGAGGACGGACGGCGAGGAAGCGGACGTTACGGGCCCGTGTCGGCGGGACGCGGGCGGTGAGGGCCAGTTAACGCACGAGTGACATCCGGGACCTGTACGGGAAATACGCCCACCCGATGATCGGCGGCATGGGAGCCGACAACGACATCGTCCGGCGGCTGGTCGTGGTGGGCCACGGCCCGGCCGCGCACCGCCTGGTGGAGGTCCTGCGCGAGCGCGACGCCGCCGGGACCTGGCAGGTGACCGTCATCGGCGAGGAGGGCCGGACCGCCTACGACCGGGTGGCGCTGACCACGCACCTGGAGGGCGCCGACCTCGCGTACCCGCCGCACGACGACGCGGTCGCCGTGATCACCGGCGAGCGGGTCACCGGGATCGACCGCGCCGCGCGGACGGTCGCCACCGACGCGGGACGCGAGGTGCCGTACGACGCGCTCGTCCTCGCGACGGGTTCCGCGCCGTTCGTCCCGCCCGTGCCCGGCGCCGACCTGCCCGGCGTTTTCGTCTACCGGACGATCGACGACCTCGACGCCATCCGCGCGTACGCGGCCGGGCGGACGACCGGCGCGGTCGTCGGCGGCGGGCTGCTCGGGCTCGAGGCGGCCCGCGCGGTGCAGGGCCTCGGGCTGCGCAGCGCCGTGGTCGAGGTCGCGCCGTGGCTGATGCCGCGCCAGCTCGACGAGGGCGGCGGCGCGATGCTGCGCCGCCACATCGAGGCCCTCGGGATGGACGTGCGCGCCGGCACCCCGATGAGCGCGCTCGAGGCCGGGCCGGACGGCGCCGTCGCGAGCGTCCGGATGGCCGACGGCGCCGTGCTGGACGCCGGGCTCGTGGTGTTCTCCGCCGGGATCCGGCCCCGGGACGAGCTGGCGCGCGGCTGCGGCCTGCCGGTGGGGGAGCGCGGCGGGATCGTCGTCGACTCCGCCTGCCGCACCGAGGACCCCGCGATCTTCGCGATCGGCGAGTGCGCGCTCGTCGACGGGGTCGTGTACGGGCTGGTCGCGCCGTGCTTCGCCATGGCCGAGACCGTCGCGGGGCGGCTGCTGGCACCGGACGCCCCCGCGGTGTTCGAGGGCGCCGACTCGTCCACGAAGCTCAAGCTGATGGGCGTGGACGTCGCCAGCTTCGGCGACCCGTTCGCCGACCGGGACGGCGGGGCGCTCGGCGTCACCTACACCGACCCCGTCGCGAAGGTCTACAAGAAGATCGTCGTGAGCGACGACGCCCGCACGCTGCTGGGCGGCGTCCTGGTCGGCGACGCCGACTCCTACGCGGTGCTGCGCGCCCAGGTCGGCGGGGCGCTGCCCGGCACCCCCGACCAGGTCCTGTTCGGCGGCACCGAGGCCGCGGGCGGCGACCTGCCCGGCGCGACGGTGGTGTGCTCCTGCAACAACGTGACGGCCGAGACGATCCGCTGCGCGGTCACGGAGCAGTCGTTGACCGATCTCGGCGAGGTCAAGTCCTGCACCCGCGCCGGGACGAGCTGCGGGAGCTGCGTCCCGCTGGTGAAGAAGCTCCTGGACGCCGAGCTGACCGCGGCGGGCGTCGAGGTCAGCAAGGCGATCTGCGAGCACTTCGACCACAGCCGCGCCGAGCTGTTCGACATCGTCCGCGCGAGCGGCATCACCAGCTTCACCCGCCTGGTCGAGCAGCACGGGCGGGGCCGGGGCTGCGACATCTGCAAGCCGACCGTCGCGTCCATCCTCGCCAGCCTCGGCAACGGGCACATCCTTGAGGGCGAGCAGGCCGCCCTGCAGGACACCAACGACCACTTCCTCGCCAACCTGCAGAAGAACGGCACGTACTCGGTCGTCCCGCGCGTCCCCGGCGGCGAGATCACCCCCGAGAAGCTGATCGTGATCGGGGAGGTCGCCCGCGACTTCGGCCTTTACACCAAGATCACCGGTGGGCAGCGGGTCGACCTGTTCGGCGCCCGCGTCGAGCAGCTCCCGCAGATCTGGCGGCGGCTCGTCGACGCCGGGTTCGAGTCCGGGCACGCCTACGGCAAGTCGCTGCGGACGGTCAAGTCGTGCGTCGGCTCGACCTGGTGCCGCTACGGCGTGCAGGACTCGGTCGCCATGGCCATCCGGCTCGAGCTGCGGTACCGGGGGCTGCGCGCCCCGCACAAGCTGAAGTCGGCCGTGTCCGGCTGCGCCCGCGAGTGCGCCGAGGCGCAGAGCAAGGACTTCGGGATCATCGCCACCGAGAACGGCTGGAACCTCTACGTCGCCGGCAACGGCGGCATGCGGCCCCGGCACGCCGACCTGCTCGCGAGCGACCTGTCCGACGACGAGCTGATCACCGCGATCGACCGGTTCCTGATGTTCTACATCCGCACCGCCGACCGGCTGCAGCGCACCGCGAGCTGGCTGGAGGACCTGGACGGCGGCCTCGACTACCTGCGGGAGGTGGTCATGGACGACGCCCTCGGCATCTGCGCCGAACTCGACGCCGCCATGGAACGGCACGTCGCGTCCTACTCCGACGAGTGGAGCGACGTGCTGGACGACCCCGAGCGGCTCCGCCGGTTCGTCTCGTTCGTCAACGCGCCCGAGACGCCCGACCCCAGCATCGAGTTCGAGGTCGAGCGCGAGCAGATCAAGCCGCTGCTGCAGATCGACACGCGGCGGCCCGAGGCGGTGGGCCGATGAGCGCCGCGCCCGGCGTCGTCGTCGTCGGCAACGGCATGGCCGGGTCCCGGTTCGTCGGCGAGCTGCGCGACCGGGACCCGTCCGTCCCGATCACCGTGTTCGGCGCGGAGCCGCAGCGGCCCTACAACCGGGTGCTGCTGTCGAACGTCCTCGCCGGGGCCGCCGACCCCGAGCACATCGCGCTCGTCGACGCCGCCTGGTACGCCGCGCACGGCGTCGACGCGCGCCTCGGCGTCGAGGTGACCCGCGTCGACCGCGCCGCCCGCACCGTGCACGCGTCCGACGGGACCGTCACCCCGTACGGCACGCTCGTCCTCGCCACCGGCAGCACCGCGTTCGTCCCGCCGATGCCCGGCCTCGCCGAGGGCCTGCCGCGCGGCGCGCTGGCGTTCCGCACCCTGGACGACTGCCGCCGCATCAGCGAGCTCGCCGACACCGCGCGCCGCGCCGTGGTGATCGGCGGCGGGCTGCTCGGCATCGAGGCCGCCCGCGGCCTCGCCGGGCGCGGCCTGGACGTCACCGTCCTGCACCTGGCCGGCCACCTGATGGAACGGCAGCTCGACCCCGCCGCGGGCCGGGTCCTGGCGCGGACGCTCGCCGGGCTCGGCGTCGGCTCCCGCGTCGGCGTCGGCGTCACCGGCGTGCGCACGTCCGGGACCGGCGACGACCGCCGGGTCACCGGCGTGGACCTGGACGCCGGCGGCGCCGCCGAGACGATCGACGCCGACCTGGTCGTCGTCGCCTGCGGCGTCCGGCCCGAGACCGGGCTCGCCCGCGCCGCCGGGCTCGCCGTCGGCCGCGGCGTGATCGTCGACGACGAGCTGCGCTCGGTCGCCGACCCGTCCGTCCGCGCCATCGGGGAGTGCTCCGAGCACCGCGACGAGGTGTACGGGCTGGTCGCGCCCGCCTGGGAGCAGGCGGGGATCCTCGCCGGGCTGCTCGCCGGCACCGAGCCCGGCGCCCGCTTCACCGGCGCCCGGCAGATCACCCGGCTGAAGGCCGCCGGGATCGAGCTCGCGTCGATGGGGGAGACCCACTTCGGCGACGAGGACGACGGCGTCGAGGTCGTCCGGTTCACCGACGTCTCCCGCGGCACCTACAAAAAGGCCGTCATCCGGGACGGCCGGCTGATCGGCGCGATCCTGCTCGGCGAGACCGCCGCCGCCGGGACCCTCACCCAGCTCTACGACCGCGCCGCCCCGCTGCCCGCCGAGCGCCTGTCGCTGCTGTTCCCCGGCGCCGGCGGCCGGGACGGCGGTGGGGCGCGGGCCGACTCGCCGCTGCGGATGCCGGACGCCGCGACCGTCTGCCAGTGCAACGGCGTCACCAAGCGCCGCGTCCGGGAGGCGTGGGAGGACGGCGCCCGCACCGCCGACGACGTCGCCCGCGAGACCCGCGCGGGGACCGGCTGCGGCGGCTGCCGCGACGCCGTCGAGGGCATCCTCGGATGGCTCGCCGACCAGGAGGCCCCCGCCCGGCCGGAACCGGCGGCCGCCGCGCCCCGGTGACGCTCCCTCGCGGGGCGCACGCCGCGGTCACACGGTCGTGCCGTGGCGCAGTTCGTCGGCGATGCCGAGCGCCAGCGCGACGCCGTCCTCGGCGTCGGCGCCGCACCGCCAGGCCTCGGTGTACGCCCGGGGCTCCAGGTGCTCGCGCACCCGGTCCTTCGTGCGGGTGTGGTGGAGGAGGATGGGTTTGAGGCCGGTGAGCGCGGCGCCGGTGACCTGGCGCTGGCGGTGGGCGGCGCCGAGGAGCCGGGCGGCGTGACGGTGGTGGCCGAGCGCGCTCACCGTCCACGCGAGCACCTCGAGGTCCCACGCGGGGCCCCAGCGGTCGTCCATGGAGCGTTGCCGGACGAGGGCGGCGCAGAGCGGCGCGAGCGCGGCGGCGGGGTCGCCGTGCAGGAGTTCGGTGAGGCCGGTGCACCACTGCGCCCAGGTGCGCGCCCACTCCGCTCCGGAGGCGTCGGCCTCGGCGACGTAGACGCCGCACGCGGACGCCGCGACGCCGCGGCGGCCGAGGAACGCGGCGGCGATCGCCCAGAACATCGTGGCCATGTGGGCGTCGCCGGTGTGCCCCGCGGCGCGGAACCCGTCCCGCGCCCGGGCGAGCCGTTCGATGGACGCGGGGTCGCCGTGCGCCAGCAGCGCGTGGACGCCTTCGACGTAGGCGACGGGCGGGGCCTGCGCGGCCGCCGGGTCGGCGAGGTACTCGCGCCGGAACGCCGCGGCGGCCGCCACGTCCCCCTGGAGGCACGCGATGAAGGTCTTCATGATCGTCGCCTCGCAGAGGCCGGGGCCGAGGCCGGCCGAGAGGCTCTCGAGCCAGTGGCGCGCCTCCCCGAGCGTGCCGCTGAAGAACCAGGAGCGGGTGCGGGTGAGATCGGCGGCCGTCTCCGCGCCGATCCGGGCCCGGTCCGGCCGGGCGAGGCAGAACGCCAGGGCGGCGCGGAAGTTGGGCAGCTCGGTGCGCAGCCGGTCCAGCCAGTCGGCCTCGCGGGGGCTGCACCAGTCCGCGGCGGCCTCCCTGGCCAGGGCGTGGTAGTGGTCGCCGTGGCGGACGCGGTACGCGACGGCCTCGCCGTCCGCGCGGAGCCGGTCCAGCCCGTACTGGCGGATGGTCTCCAGCAGCCGGTAGCGGGCGGCGCGGCCGGTGCCGTCGAGCACCACGACGGACTTGCGGATGAGGCCGCTGATCAGGTCGAGCATGTCGGCCCCGTCGATGCCGTCGCCCGCGCAGACGGCCTCGGCCGCCTTGAGGTCGAAGCTCCCCGCGAAGACCGAGAGGCGCGCCCACAGCATGCGCTCCCCGGGCGTGCACAGGTTGTGGCTCAGGTCCATGACGCCGCGGAGCGTCCGCCGGTAGCGGTTCGTCGCGGGCGCCTGCGGGACGGACAGCAGCCGGAAGCGGTCCTCCAGGCGTTCGAGGATCTCCTCGACGGTGAGGCAGGTCAGGCGGACCGCCGCCAGTTCGATGGCCAGCGGGATGCCGTCGAGACGCCGGCACAGCTCGGCGGCCGCGCCGCCGTCGCGGACGGGCGCGGCGCAGGCGGCGGCCCGGTCGCTCAGCAGCCGGACGGCCTCGCACGCGCCCCCGCCGGCGTCGTTCCGGAGCGTCAGGCCGGAGACGAGGAAGACGTGCTCGCCCGGGACGCCGAGCCGCTCGCGGCTGGTGGCGAGCACCCGGAGGCCCGGCGCCGCGCACAGCAGCCGCTGGACGAGCGGCACCACGGCGTCCATCAGGTGTTCGCAGTTGTCCAGGACGAGCAGCAGCCGCCGGTCGCGGACGTGGTCGGCGAGGGCGTCCATCGCGGAGCGCACGGACTGGTCGCGGAGCCCGAGCGCCTCGGCGACGGCGCGCGCCACCAGCGTCGAGTCGGTGAGCGCGGCGAGGTCCGCCAGCCACACCCCCTCGGGGAAGGACGGCTCCGCCTGCCCGGCGGCCCGCAGGGCGAGCCTCGTCTTCCCGACGCCGCCCACCCCGGTCAGGGTGACCAGGCGCGACGCCCGCAGCAGGCGCCGCGTCTCGGCCAGTTCCCGCTCGCGGCCGATGAACGACGTCGTCTCGACGGGCAGGTTCCCGGCGCCGCCCGGCGGCCTGCGGCGCACCGAGGCCAGCTCCGGGGCCGACGTGAGGATCCGCCGGTGCAGGGTGCGCAGCTCGTCGCCCGGATCGATCCCCAGCTCGTCGGCGAGCACGCGGGAGACCTCCCGGTAGCGTTCCAGCGCCTCTCCCTGCCGCCCGCACCGGTAGAGGGCCAGCATCTGCTGCGCCCAGAACCGCTCCCGCAGCGGGTGGCGTTCGGTCAGCCGCCGCAGCTCCGGCAGGACCTCGGCGGGGCGGCCGCACCGCATCACCGCGTCGATCCACGCCTCCTGCGCCGCGAGACGCTGCTCGCACAGCGCCGGGACGACGTCCCGGAAACGCTCGGCGGGCAGGTCGGCCAGGGGTTCGCCCCGCCACAGCCCGAGCGCCTCCCCGAGCAGCGCCGCGGCGCGTTCGGGATTGCCCGCGGCCGCGGCGGCGGCCCCCTGCCGGGCGAGGGCCTCGAACCGGCGCGCGTCCACGTCGTCGGGCGGCACGTCGACCAGGTAGCCGCGGCGATCGGTCACGACGACGCCGGGGCCGAGGGTGCGGCGCAGCCGCAGCACGTAGTTCTGGACGGCGTTCCGCGCGCCCCGCGGCGGGTCCTCGCCCCACAGCCTGCACACCAGGGCGTCCACCGACACGACCCGGCCGGTGTCGATGAGCAGCGCCGCCAGGAGGTTGCGCTGCTGACCGGCGCGGAGCGGCACGCTCACGCCGTCGCGAGTGACCTCGAGGGGCCCCAGGATTCCGAACTCGTAACGGACGCTCACCGTCCCACAATATAACAATGCGTGACTAAAGAAACACTCTCCGTTTCTGGTGAGGTGGTCGAGACACGGCAGGAAATTGCTGCCTCAATCGTTGTGCGAGGGGCGGCGTCACCAATGACCGGAACGTCGGCTTCCCGTGGCGCCGTGTGGACGGGGGAGTTAGCGGCCGGTCGTGCCGTCGATCAGCTCGCGGAGAATGTCCGCGTGGCCCGCGTGGCGGCCGGTCTCCTCGATCATGTGGGTGAGCGCCCAGCGGACGCCGGGGGCGGGACGGCCGGGCCGCGGCCGGGGGAGCGGCGCGCCGAGATCGGTGCACCCGTCGAGGACGTCGTTCGCGCGGTCGACCGCGTCCCGGTAGCGCGCGACGACGTCGGCCGCGGTGTCGGCCGGCGCGGCCTCGAACGTCGCCCGCCAGTCGGCGACGTCCTCCCCGAGGAAGATCGAGCGTTCCACGAAGGTCAGGTGGTTGAGCAGGCCGAGCGGGTTCGTGCCGGACGGCACGGCGGCCGTGCGCGCCTGCGGTTCGGGCGCGCCGTCGACCTTCGCGGCGATCGAGGCCCGCAGGTAGTCGAGGAAGCCGCGCAGGGTCGCGGCCTCCCCGGTTCCGGTCCGCGGGGGCGGGGTGTCGCCGCGGCGGTCGCGGCGCGTGCCGCCGGGCACGATGGCCTCCTTCTCCGGCCCCCGGGTCACGCGGCGCGGCGGACGACGAGAACGTGGTCGGTGACCTCGGCGGTGCGGCCGCCCGGTCCGGTCGCGATCCGGCGGGGCGCGTCGGCCCGCTCGACCGTCCATCCCGCCGGGTCCAGGGCGATGCCGTCGGCGACCTCCCGGGGGCTCGGGTGCCGGACGTCCGGATCCCGGTCCCACGACCACGGCGCGGTCGAGCCGTGGTCGACGACCAGCAGCCGCCCGCCCGGGCGCAGCGCGTGCGCGGCCGCGCGCAGGACGGCCGCCCTGTCCAGGTCGAACGGGGTGTGCAGGTAGTGGGCGCTGACGAGGTCGAACGCGCCCCGCGGGAACGAGTCGCGCAGGTCGTGCCGCTCGGCGGTGATCCGGTCGTCCAGGCCGTGCGAGCGCGCGAGGGCGGCGAGCCGGTCGACCGCGACGGCCGAGATGTCGGCGGCGGTGACGCGCCATCCCCGGCGGGCCAGCCACAGCGCGTCGCCGCCGGCGCCGCACCCGAGGTCGAGCGCGTCGCCCGACGGGAGGCCGTCCACCACCTCGGTGAGCCGGGTGTTCGGCCGCGGGTCGCGGGCCGCCTCCCGCGCCCCGTGGACGTCGTCCCAGAACGCGACCGCATCGGTGGTGCTCATCAAGACTCCTCACGTCGATGTGCGTCCAGTCTTGCCAGGAGCTCGCCGATCCGGCACGTAATGTTGCGGTTACGGCAAACGCCCCGGTGGGACGTCCGCCCGGCCGTTCAGGACTCCAGCAGGCGCTGGCCGACGTACTCGCCGGGGGCGGCGCCGCCGGGAACGGCGAAGACCATTAGACCGTGCCGCCGCGTTCACAACCTCCGTGGTCGGTACGGCCAGCGCCCGCGCCCGGCGGGCCGCCGGGGTCAGAGGTAGGCGATCGGGTTGATCGGGGAGCCGGACGCGTTGGTGATGTTGAGCGGGGGAGCGGACAGGAAGAACTCCCACCGGTCCCGGGCGGCGCAGGCCTCCGCCAGGTCGTCCAGCCACCACACCTCGCCGAGGGTGAGGCCCAGGTCGCGGATCAGCCGGGCGTGCAGCGGATAGACGTGCTCGTAGGGCTCCTCGAACGGCTCCACCTCGACGGCGATGTTGTCGACCGCCAGCGCCGCGATCTCGCGCTCGTGGATCCAGCCGACGGTCTCCATCGACAGGCCCGGGGCGCCGCCCGCCCAGAACTCGGACTTGTCGGCGAGCCGGTAGTACCAGGGCACGTGCCCGGTGCGGAGGAGCAGCATGTCCCCGGTGCCGATCCGGACGCCCTGGGCGTCGGCGCACGCGTCCAGCTGGGCGGAGGTGATGGCGTGCCCGCCGGGGAGGCGCTCGACGCCCTGGTGCCGCGCGAGGTCGAGCAGGACGCCGCGTCCGGCCAGGTGCCCGCTCATCAGGTGGATGGAGCCGCGCCGGGCGCCACCGAACGCCTCGACGGCCCCCGCCCAGAAGCCGTTGTACATGGTGTCGCGGTAGAAGAAGTGCGACAGGCCGTCCCACTGGGTCGAGCCTTGCAGCGGCATGAAGATGTAGTCGTCGCTGCCCTGGAAGTGCGGGTAGATCCGTCCGGCCGAGGAACCGGCGATGAAGTCGGCGCCGGTGTAGCCGTACAGGTGGACGATGCCCGCGCGGGTGGGGTGGATCGGCCCGGTCGAGTCGAGCGGGACGGCCAGGCTGTAGGCCTCGCCGGTGCGCACCAGCCCGGCCGCGGCGGCGACCAGCTCGGGCGTGATGAAGTTGACGGTGCCGCGCTCGTCGAGCTCGCCCCAGCGCCCCCAGTTGTTGGGGGAGCGGTCGTTCACACAGCCGATGATCTTGCCGTTCTCGTCGACCTCGTAGTCCGGCGGCCGCCAGGCCGGCGTCCAGGCGCCGCTGTCGGTGGTGCTCATGGGTGCTCCTCCCGGGGGTGGGGCGGTCAGGAGAGTTCGTCGCGCAGCCGGAACTTCTGGACCTTGCCGGTCGCGTTGCGCGGCAGCGCGTCCACGATGCGGATCACGGTGGGCTTCTTGTAGGAGGCGAGCCGGGCCCGGCAGTGCTCGACGATCTCCGCCTCGGTGGGCGGATCGGCGGGGTCGGCCGGGACGATCACCGCGGCCGGGGTCTCCACCCAGCGGGGATGCGGGACGCCCACGACGGCGACCTCGGCGACCTTCGGGTGGGCGTCGACGGCCGCCTCCACCTCGGCGCAGTAGATGTTCTCGCCGCCGGAGATGATCATGTCCTTCTTGCGGTCGACGACGTAGACGAAGCCGTCCTCGTCCGTCCGGCACAGGTCGCCGGAGTGGAACCAGCCGCCCTCGAACGCCTCCGCGGTCGCCTCGGGCCGCCGCCAGTACCCGTGCATGACGGTCGGCCCGCGGTAGACGATCTCGCCGACCTCGCCGGGCGCCACGTCGTTCATGTCGGCGTCGACGATGCGGGCCTCGACGTTGACCACCGGCCGTCCGACCGAGCCCATCTTGCGGATCGCGTCCTCGCCGCGCAGCACGCACGTCACCGAGCTCATCTCCGTCTGCCCGAACATGTTGTAGTTCGGGACGCCCGGGAACGTCTCGGCCATCGCCTCCAGGATCGACGGCGGCGCGACCGACGCGCCCCACGAGATGCGCCGCAGCGCGAGGTCGCGGTCGCGGACGCCGGGCACCGCGCAGATCTCGCGCCACTGGCTCGGCACGAAGTAGCAGGCGGTGACCCGCCGCTCCACCAGCAGATCGACGGTCGCGGCCGCGTCGAAGTCCCCGGACCGGGTGATGATCGACGTGCCGCCGACCATCAGGTAGAACAGGACGCCGTTCAGCCCGCCGATGTGGAACAACGGCAGGCCCGCCAGCCAGATCTCGTCCGGCCCCTGGATCCCCTGCGCGATCGCGCAGTTGACCGTGTTCATCACCAGGTTGAGGTGGGTGAGCACGGCGCCCTTGGGACGGCCGGTCGTACCGGACGTGTACATCAGGAACGCCGGGTCGTTCTCGTCGACGTCGATGTACAGCGGGGCGTCGCCCGCTTCGGCGAGCGCCCGCTCGTACGGTTCGGCGCCGAGGCCGGGGCCCGCTCGCCGCCGCCGGTGGCGAGGACGGTCTCCAGTTCGGGCGCGCGGGGACGGACCTCCGCCGCGAGCCCGGCCAGCGCCGCGTCGACGAGCAGCGCCCGCGCCCCCGAGTCGGTGAGGACGTGCGCGACCTCGTCGGCGACGAGCCGGAAGTTGACCGGGACGGCGATCGCGCCGAGCCGGCAGGCGGCGAGGTAGCCCTCGACCACCTCCAGGCCGTTGTGCATGTGGACCGCGACGCGGTCCCCGCGCCCGACGCCCCGGTCGGCAAGCGCGCGGGCCAGGCGGGTGACGCGCTCGTCCGTCTGCGCGTAGGTCCGCTCGTCGCCCTCGCAGACGAAGGCCGTCTTGCCGGGGTACAGCCGCGCGGCGCGGGCGAGCTGTTCGCCGAGCGTCATCCGGCGGGCGGCGCCGACGGCGACGTCGGCCGGGGTGCGCGCGTCCTGTGCCATGCCTCGCTCCCTTGCGTGTGCGTCCGACCGTCGCTAAACGATCGTTCAAGCGAACGTACGTCGAGGTGCGTGAGATCACAAGGCCCTCAGATGGGTTTACTCCGGCGTGCTTGTCCTTCGGGCGGACGAACTGAACGAGCGTTCGGGGTCGATAGGATGGCGCTCGAGAGGCGGGAGGCGGCATGGGCGCAGCGGGGAAGGGCGAGCGGCCGCGGCCGGCCACGGGCCGCGCGCCGAGCAACGCGCTGGTGGAGGGCGACGACCCCGCCGCCGAGGCGATCATCATGGCGGCGGTGGACGTGATGGCCCGGCACGGCTACCACGGCACCTCGGTGCGCGACCTGGCCGAGGCGGCCGGGGTCAGCCCCGGCCTGATCTACCACCACTTCGGCTCCAAGCACGACCTGCTGCTGACCATCCTCGACCGCGGCATGGACCGGCTGGTGGAGAGCACCGAGGAGGCGCTGTTCCACGCCGGGGACGACCCGGCCGACCGGCTGCGCGCGATCGTCGGGCAGCACGTGCTGGCGCACACCCGGTTCCGCCGCGAGAGCCTGCTCGGCAACACCGAGCTGCGCAGCCTCACCGAGCAGGCCCGGCGGCTGATCATCTCCAAGCGGGACACCCAGCAGCGGATGTTCGACCGGGTCGTCCGGGACGGGGTGGTGCGCGGGGCGTTCACCACCCCGCACCCCAAGGAGGCAGCCCGGATGATCGTCACCGCCTGCACGGCAGTGGCGACCTGGTTCCGGGAGTCGGGGCCGATGTCGCCGGACGAGGTCGCCGCCGTCTACCAGCGGATGGCCCTCGACACGGTCGGCCATCGGCACGGCGCCCCGCAGGACCCTCCGCGCGACCGCTAGGACCCGTCCCCGCTCCTGCGGATGAACGAGCGTTCAGGTCGTCCGGGTCGATGATCGGCGTCGCGACCCCGGCGTCCCCTGCCTAAGAGATCTCGCGTATCCGTGCCCTCCTCTTGGCTCGGCACCGCGGCCGATGCCATGCTGGTTGAACGAGCGTTCAGGAGGACTTGTGGATTTCGCGCTGCCCGGCAAGCTGACCCGCCTGCTGGCCGACCTCGACGACTTCATCGACCGGGAGATCGTGCCGCTCCAGGAGCAGGACGACAATGAGCGGTTCTTCGACCACCGCCGCGAGTACGCCCGCACCGACTTCGAGAACGGCGGCGTCCCGCGGCCCGAGTGGGAGGAACTGCTGGGCGAGATGTTCCGGCGCGCCGACGCCGCCGGCTGGCTGCGCTACGGCCTGCCGAACGAGGTCGGCGGTTCGGACGGCACCAACCTCGACATGGCGGTGATACGCGAGCACCTCGCGCACAAGGGGATCGGCCTGCACAACGACCTGCAGAACGAGTCCTCGGTCGTGGGCAACTTCCCGTTCGTCCACATGATGCTGGAGTACGGCTCCGCCGAGCAGCGGCAGGAGTTCCTGGAGCCGATGCTGACCGGCGGGAAACGCGTCGGCTTCGGGCTCACCGAACCCGACCACGGCAGCGACGCGACCTGGATGGAGACCACGGCCGTCCGTTCCGGCGGCGACTGGGTGATCAACGGCGCCAAGCGCTTCAACTCCGGCATGCACGCGGCCACCCACGACGTGATCTTCGCCAGGACGTCCGGGAAGCCCGGGGACGCGCGCGGCATCACCGCCTTCATCGTCCCGGTGGACACGCCGGGCCTGTCGGTCGACTTCCACTGGTGGACGCTCAACATGCCCACCGACCACGCGGAGGTCACCCTGCGGGACGTCCGGGTCCCGGACTCGGTGATCTTCGGCGCGGAGGGCGAGGGCCTCGCCGTCGCGCAGACGTTCGTGCACGAGAACCGCATCCGGCAGGCCGCGTCCGGCGTGGGCGCCGGGCAGTACTGCATCGACCGCAGCGTCGAGTACGCGCGGCGGCGCACCACGTTCGGCCGTCCGCTGGCGACGCGGCAGGCGATCCAGTGGCCGCTGGTGGAGCTGCAGACCGAGGCGGAGATGCTGCGCGGCCTGGTCCGCAAGACGGCGTGGGAGCTGGACCGGCTCCCGCACATGGAGATCAGCGACCGGGTGTCGATGTGCAACTACCGCGCCAACCGGTTCGTCTGCGAGGCGGCCGACCGCGCGATGCAGGTGCACGGCGGCCTCGGCTACACGCGGCACACGCCGTTCGAGCACATCTACCGCCACCACCGGCGCTACCGGATCACCGAGGGGGCCGAGGAGATCCAGATGCGCAAGGTCGCGGGTTACCTGTTCGGCTTCACCGGGCCCCGCAGGACGGACGGCTGAGGCGGCCCGCCCGCGCAGCCCCCGGAAGCGAGAGGGTCCCCGTCCCCGCCGAGCCCGATGCTCCGCGAGGACGGGGACCCGTCCCGTCAGGTCAGTCGAAGTAGTTCGGCTGCGACTGGGCGTTCAGCTCGCCGAGCCGGACGCGCTTGGCCTTGTTCGTGCGGTGGTCGCGGATGTCGATGACGTCCATGCCCCGCTGGATGCCGTTGGAGTAGATGTAGCCGTTGTAGTAGTACGCCGACCACGTTCCGGCCAGGGTGCTCAGGTCGTCCGCCCACGGACCGCGGTCGAACCAGGCGATCTCCTTGGGGTTCCGGGAGTCGGTGAAGTCCATGACCGAGATGCCGCCCTGGTACCAGGCCTGCACCATGATGTCCTTGCCCTTGACCGGGATCAGCGAGCCGTTGTGGGCCACGCAGTTCTCGCTGTCGGCGTTGTGGCGCGGAATCTTGTAGTAGCTGCGGAACTTCAGCTTCCGGTCATCGCCCTTGCCGACGATGTCGTAGATCGCGTTGGCGCCCTTCTCCGGCCCGACCTCCGCGTTGCAGGTGGCGGCCGACCCGCCGCCCAGCTCGTCGGTGAAGACGATCTTGGTGGCGTTGTTGTTGAACGTCGCCGAGTGCCAGAACGCGAAATTCTCGTCGTCGCGCACGCTGGTGATGGTGCGCGGCCTGACCGGGTCGGAGATGTCGAACAGCACGCCGTCGCCCATGCAGGCCCCGGCCATCAGGTCCCGGTCGGGGTAGGCGGTGAGGTCGTGGCAGCCCGACGTGGCGCGGGTCTCGTTCGGCCACGGCGTGCCCGGCGGGTCACCGGGGTTGCCGCCGTCCGGGAACAGCACCGGCTCGGCCACCACGTGCGCCGCGCGCGGATCCTTCAGCGGGACCTTCACGATCGAGATGAGATCGTGCGGGGTCTTGCAGTCGGGATAGGTGTCGCTCGGGGAGTACGAGGACACGTAGATGTAGGCCGTGCCGCGCTTGCCCGGGACGAGCGTGTTGGTGTGCGAGCCGCACTTGGTCTCGACGGCCTTGACGTAGCGCGGGTTGCGCACGTCGCTGATGTCGAAGATCTTGATGCCCTCCCACGACGACTTCTCGGTCGCGGGCTTGGGCACGGACCGGCACGAGTCGTCGCTCCGCGAGCTGTCCGTCGACAGGAACAGCAGGTTCCCGGCGATCGACACGTCGTTCTGGGAACCCGGGCAGTGGACGACCGTGACGACCTTCGGCCGCGTGGGCCGGCTGATGTCGTAGATCGTGAAGCCCTCGTAGTTGCCGCCGAAGGCGTAGCGGCCCTGGAAGGCCCAGTCCGAGCCGTAGGCGTTGGGAGCGGCGAGCGGCCCCTGCTTGGGGATGTTCGCCACGAGATGCATGTTCCGGCTCTTGTCGATCTCGTCCCGGCCCGGGACGCCGTCGGCCGAGGCCGGCGGGACGAGCACGGCCGACATCACCAGCAGGATGCCCGAAAGGGCCCCCACGAGGGTCCTGCGTCTGGTTCTTCGCTTGGGAACTGGCGCCACCCCATGACTCCTTTGTCTACACGTCCCCCGGTGTACAGGTTCTGATCTTCCGGAGTATGTAGGGATTTGAGTGCCGTGCATAGGTCTGAACGCAAATGTAAGCCTCTAGAGATCAAAGGCCCTTTTGCTGCCCGTCGCTCTG
Organism: Spirillospora sp. NPDC052242; assembly: GCF_040679555.1. NCBI lineage: Bacteria > Bacillati > Actinomycetota > Actinomycetes > Streptosporangiales > Thermomonosporaceae > Spirillospora > Spirillospora sp. NPDC052242. The sequence goes on along the minus strand of NZ_JBFAUZ010000041.1, from coordinate 27,580 downwards.
TGGGTACGGTGCGGGCTGGACGTGGGAGGTTCGATGCGGCATCGGATCGTGGTGGTGTGCGCGGTGGTCCTGCTGGCCGCCGGGGCCGTGGCGTTCTTCGGCGGCTTCGGCGGCGAGGACGACCCCGCGCCGGCGCCGCCGCGGACCGTGCTGGTCCCGGACCGTCCGGGCGAGCCCAACGAGACCCGGGTCGCGGGCCCGCGCGAGGCGGCGCCGCCGACGGCGGCCGAGGTCCGGTTCGTCCAGATGATGATCCCGCACCACGCGCAGGCGCTCGAGATGTCCGCGCTGGCGCCGTCCCGGGCGTCCGACAAGCGGGTGCGGTCGCTGGCCTCCCGGATCGAGGCGGCCCAGAAGGTCGAGATCGACGTGATGCGCTCGTGGCTCGAGGAGAACCCCGAGGCCGTCCTGAAGGCGCACGGCGAGGGCCACGGCGGGAACCACACGACCGGCATGGCGGGGATGGCCACGCCGCAGCAGCTCGAACGGCTGCGGGGGTCGAAGGGCGCGGAGTTCGACGAGCTCTTCCTGCAGCTGATGATCACCCACCATCAGGGCGCGATCACCATGGTCGACGACGTCCTGGACAAGGGGACGGACGTCACGGTCCAGGAGATGGCTCGCGACGTGCAGTCCACCCAGGCGGCCGAGATCGAGCGCATGCGCGGCCTGCTGGAGGCCTGACCGGCACCGCTCGCGGAGGTCCGGCGCCCGCCGCCTCTGCACCTCGCGCCCCGGGCGGTCCGGAGCGGGTGCAGATCCCCGCCTGGACGACCACCCCCGCGCCCCGCGCCCGCGGGCCGTCCACCGCGCCGGATCGCGGACGAGCGCGCGCACGCGCACGTCCGGCGATCATTCGTCCCGGCGCGGGTCTTGTGCCCGGCATGTGTCGTCGGTTACGTTTCCGCAGTGTTCAATCGATTGAACGGAGGGCGAACGTGACCGTGGAGCTGGCTCTCACCGGACGCCGGATCCTGGTGACCGGTGCCGCCGGGGGCCTCGGACGGGCGGTGGTCGAACGCCTCGCCGCGTGCGGCGCCCGGGTGGCTGCCGCCGACCTGCGCGCGGCGCCCGGAGACCCTGGCGAGCCCGCCGGGACCGTGCCACTGGCGGCGGACCTCGCCGACACCGAGCAGGCCCGCGCGCTGCCCGGCCGGGCGGCCGAGGCGCTCGGCGGGCTGGACGGGCTGGTCAACTGCGCGGGCGCCATGCAGACCAAGGGACTGGCCGAGGTCACGCCGCAGGAGTGGGGGCGGATCATCGATCTCAACCTGACCTCGGTTTTCCACGTCGTCCAGCAGGCCGCCGCGCTGATGACCGACGGCGGGGCGATCGTCACGCTCGCCTCGGTCGCCGCGCGCTCGGGCCGTCCGGACGCGGCGCACTACGCGGCGTCGAAGGCGGCGCTGCTGTCGCTGACCAAGTCGGCGGCGCTCGCCTACGGGCCGGCGATCCGGGTGAACGCGGTCTGCCCCGGCGTGTTCATGACACCGATGTGGGAGGGGATCATCGCGGAGCGCGACCGCCGGTTCGGCGCCGGCGCCGGCCGGGAGTACCTGGACCGGGTCACCGCCACGACCGCGCTCAAGCGGGACGGGCGCCCCGACGAGCTGGCGGGGGTGGTGGCGTTCCTGCTCAGCGACCTCGCCTCCTACGTGACCGGGCAGGCGCTCAACGTCGACGGCGGACTGGAGATGGACTGATGGCGGGTCAGGCGTTCCGGCTGCTGTCCGCGCTGTACCACGACGCGCCGATGGTGCGGATCTGGTCGCCGGAGGAGACCGTCGCCGCCTGGCTGCGGACCGAGGCGGCGCTCGCCCGGGCGCAGGCGGACGCGGGCCTGCTGACGCGGGAGGACGCGGCGGCCATCGAGGCCGCGTGCCGCCCCGAGCTGATCGATCTCGAGGCGCTGTGGGAGAAGGCGCGCACCGTCGGCTACCCGATCCTGCCGCTCGTCCGGCAGATCGCCGGCCGCCTGCCGCAGGGACCGGACGGGCGGGTGCACTACGGCGCCACGACCCAGGACATCATGGACACCGCGCTGGCCCTCCAGCTCGTCCGGTCCTGCGACCGGCTGATCGAGCTGGCGGTGGCGTTCGGGGACGCGCTGGCGGCCCTGACCGGCGCGAACGCCAGGGTGGTGACGGCCGCGCGCACCCACGCGCAGCAGGCCGTCCCGACGACGTTCGGCGCGAAGACGGCGGTGTTCCTCGGCGAGGTGGCCCGCGAGGTCGCCGAGCTGCGCCGGGCGCGCGCCGGCGTCGGCGTGGTGTCGCTGTTCGGCGCGGGCGGCACCAACGCGGCGATGGGCGAGGACGGCGCGCGGGTGCGGGCCGGGGTCGCGCGGCGGCTCGGGCTCGCCGACACCGACGTGCCGTGGCACGTGGCCAGGGACCGGATCGCGCGGTTCGGCCAGGCCTGCTCGCTGCTGGCCGCGACGTGCGTGCGGTTCGCCCGGGAGGTGGTCGACCTGTCGCGGACCGAGATCGGGGAGGTCGGCGAGGAGGACGGGCACCACCGCGGGGCGTCGTCCACGATGCCGCAGAAGGTGAACCCGATCTACTCCGAGGCCGTGATCGGGTACGGCGTCGCGGCGTCCGGGGCGTCCGCGCTGCTGGGCCGGGCGATGGAGGCCGGGCACGAGCGCAGCGCGGGCGAGTGGCAGGTCGAGTGGCTCGCGGTGCCGCAGGTCGCCGAGTACACCGCCGCCGCCGTCCGGCTGGCGGGGGAGACGGCGGGCTCGCTGCGGGTCTTCCCCGAGCGGATGCGCGCCAACGTGGAGCTCGACGGCGGCCTGCTGATGAGCGAGGCGCTGATGATGCGGCTCGCCCCGGCGCTCGGCCGCGAGCGGGCGCACGACCTGGTGTACGCGGCCGCGGCGCGCACCCGCGCCGAGGGCGGCGACCTGGTCGACGCGTGCGTCCGCGACCTGCCCGCGGACGTGCGCACGCGGATCGGCCCGCTGCCGCTGGACCCGTCGGGCTACCTGGGCGAGGCGCCGGCGGTCGCGGCGGGCGCGCTCCGCGAATGGAAGACCGTACGCGACGAGGGAGGCAAGTGATGGACGGGACGGAGCGGCGGCTCGCCGACCTGCACGCCATGTGGCGCGTCCGCGCGCTGGAGGAGAAGGTGCGGGAACTGCGGGTCGCCGGGGACGCGGTCGTGGGGTCGGTGCACCTGTGCATCGGCCAGGAGGCGGGGCCGGTGGGCGCCTGCACCGAGCTCGGACCGGACGACGCGCTGTTCGCGACCTACCGCGGGCACGGCTGGGCGCTCGCCCGCGGCGTCCCCGCCGAGGGGATCATCGCCGAGTGCGCCGGCCGCGCCACCGGCGTCAACGGGGGCCGCGGCGGGTCGGCGTACTTCACCGCGCCCGAGCACGGTTTCCACGGCGAGAACTCGATCGTCGGGGCCGGGCTGCCGATCGCGGTGGGCGCCGCGCTGGCCGGGCGGTTCGACGGCAGCGGGCGGGTCGCGCTGACGGTCTGCGGGGACGGCGCGCTCAACCAGGGCGCGTCCCACGAGGCCCTCAACATGGCCGCCGCCTTCAAGCTGCCGGTCGTGTTCGTCTGCGAGAACAACTACTGGTCCGAGCTGACCCCCATCGACGAGATGGTCGGCGAGCCGGAGCTGTGGCGCCGCGCCGCGGGCTACGGCATGCCCGGCGCGCGGGTGGACGGCAACGACCCGGCCGCCGTGCGGGACGCCGTCCGGGACGCCGTCGCCCGGGCGCGCGACGGCGGCGGGCCCACGCTGCTGGAGCTGATGACGCAGCGGCTCGTCGGCCACTACATCGGCGACGTCGAGCAGTACCGCAGGCCGGGCGAGCTGGACCGGGCCCGCGAGGAGGAGCCGATCGCCCGGCTGACCGGGGCGCTGGCGGCGGCGGGCGTCCCCGCCGCCGAGATCGAGGACGCGCGGGAGCGCGCCCGCGCCGAGATGGAGGAGGCCGCCGCGGCGGCGCTGGCCGCGCCGCCCGCCGACCCCGCGACCGCGAAGGACCACGTCTATGCCTGAACCCACCACGCAGGTCGCCGCGCGGGAGGGCGCCGGTGCGGCGCCCGCGCCGGAGACCCGGAAGCTGAAGTACGGCGAGGCCGTCAACGCCGCGCTCGCGCGGGTGCTGGCCGAGGTGCCGCAGACCCTGCTGTACGGCGAGGACGTCGGCAAGCCGGGCGGCGTCTTCGGCGTCACCCGCGGGCTGCGCCGCAAGTTCGGCGAGCGCGTGTTCGACACGCCGATCAGCGAGGCCGCGATCCTCGGCAGCGCGGTCGGCGCGGCGCTGATGGGCGCCCGGCCGATCGTCGAGATCATGTGGGCCGACTTCTCCCTGGTCGCGCTCGACCAGCTCGTCAACCAGGCGGCGAACGCCCGGTACGTGTCGCGCGGCGCCGCGCCCGCGCCGATCGTCGTCCGCACCCAGCAGGGCAACGCGCCCGGCGCCTGCGCGCAGCACTCGCAGTCGCTGGAGGCGATGTTCCTGCACGTCCCGGGGCTGCGGCTGGTGATGCCGCGGACCGCGCAGGACGCCCACGACGCGGTGGTCGCCGCCGTGCACGCCGACGACCCGGTGATCATCGTCGAGAACCGGACGCTGTACTTCGGCGACAAGGCCGAGGTCGAGCTGGGCGGCGCGCCGCGGCCGATGGGCTGGTCCCACCTGCGCCGCCCGGGCCGCGACGTGACGGTGGTGAGCTGGGGCGCCGTCACCGACCGGGTGCTCGAGGCGGCCGCGGGGCTGGCCGGGCGGGGGATCGAGGCCGAGGTGCTCGAGCTGCCCTGGCTGAATCCCGCCGACATGGACGCCGTCCTCGCCAGCGCCGCGCGGACGCGGCGGCTCGCCGTCGTGCACGAGGCGAACGTGACCGGGGGCTTCGGCGCCGAGATCGTCGCGCGGGTCGCGGAGGCCGGGATCGGCCTGGCCGCGGCGCCGCTGCGGATCGGCGCCCCGGACGTGCGGATCCCCGCGGCGCCGGTGCTGGCGGAGGCGCTGCTGCCCGCCGCCGGGCCGATCGCGGACCGGATCGCCGCACTGGTGGCCTGACCGGGCCGCGCCCAGTTAGTCAAACGTTAGAACGGAGGTGCCGCGATGGCACGGAGGCAGACCATGGCGGCCGCGGCGGCGGTCCTCGCGGCGATGACGCTGGCGGCGGGCTGCGGGCAGGCGGGGGAGACGGAGGCCGCGGCCGGCGGGGACGACCTCACCGTCGGGGTGTCCACCCTGGGGCAGAGCTTCCCGTTCCCCGCCGCCGTCACCAAGGGCATCAAGGCCGAGGCCGGCCGGCTCGGCGTCGAGGTGATCGAGGTCGACGCGCAGGGGCAGGCGCAGAAGCAGTCCAGCGACGTGCAGGACCTCATCGGCCAGCAGCCGGACGGCGTCCTGCTGCTGCCCGTCGACTCGAGCGTGGCCGCCGGGATGGCCGACGGCCTGAAGCGGGCCGGGATCCCGACGGTGGCGGTCGCGTCCCAGGTCGGCGACCCGAAGTCCCGCGAGCTCGACGACGTCTACCCCGGCCTCGTCGCGCTCGCGACCCAGGACGAGTACGCCGCCGGGCGCAAGGCCGGCGAGCTGGCGCTGCAGGTGCTGCCCGAGGGCGGCGAGATCGCGGTCGTCGAGGGCACCGCCGGGTTCGCCGAGACCCACCAGCGCTACCGCGACTTCGAGGCGCCGGCGAAGGAGAAGGGCGTCGAGCTGAAGGTCGTCGCCCGGCAGCCCGGCGACTGGCTGCCGGAGAAGGCCCAGTCGGCGTGCCAGAACATGCTCGCCGCGCACCCCGGCGTGAAGCTGTTCTACGCCGAGAGCGACGACATGGGCGTCGGCTGCGCCAAGGCGGTCAAGGCGGCCGGTTCGGACGCGGCCGTCATCGGGGTCGGCGGCTCCAAGCTCGGCATCGACGCCGTCGAGAGCGGCGACCTGTACGGGACGGTCTGCTACAAGCCCGAGGACCTCGGCGCGCGCGCCATGCGGGTGCTGCACGAGCAGCTCACCGGCGCGAAGAAGCACGACGCCGAGTTCGTCACCTACGACACCCCGACGATCACCAAGGCCAACGTCGGCGAGTGCGCGCCGCAATGGTGAGGCCCGCCGAGCGCGCCGCCGAAGGCGACGGGCCGCTGCTGCTCCTCGACGGCGTCACCAAGACGTTCCCGAACGGGACGCGCGCGCTGCGCGGCGTCTCCCTCGCCGTGCGGCCGGGCAGCGTGCACGGGCTCGTCGGCGCCAACGGGGCAGGCAAGTCCACCCTCGTCAAGATCATCTCCGGGGCGCATCCGCCGAGCGGCGGCGTGCTCCGCTGGGCGGGCCGGGACCGCCGCCGGCACACCCCCGGCGACGCCCGCCGGGCGGGCATCGCGACGATCCACCAGCACGTCCCGCTCGTCCCCACGCTCAGCGTCATCGAGAACGTCTTCCTCGACCGGTCGGGGGCGTGGCGGATGACCCGCGACCTGCGCGCGGAGTTCGACGCGCTCGTCGAACGGCTCGGCTACCCCGTCGACCCGGACGCCGTGGCCGGCGACCTGCCCATCGGCGCCCGGCAGATGGTGTCGGTGCTCCAGTCGCTCGCGGCGGGAGCCCGCCTGGTCGTCATGGACGAGCCCACCGCGTCGCTGTCGGAGAAGGAGCGGCGGGTCGTGTTCGACGCCGTGCGCCGGCTGTCGGCGCAGGGCACCGCGTTCCTGTACATCTCCCACTTCTTCGACGAGATCTTCGAGCTCACCGACCGGACAACGGTCATCCGCGACGGCCGCACCGTCCTCGACGAGGCCACCGAGGCGATCACCGAGGGCATGCTCGTGCGCGCGGTCACCGGCCGCGAGCTGCTCGCCGCCGGGCGCGCGGGCGGCGGCGAGCCCGACGCGGGCGCGCCCGTGGTCCTGCGGGTCTCCGGCCTGTCGTCGGCGACCGGCGTGCGGGACGTCTCGTTCGACGTTCGCGCGGGCGAGATCGTCGGCATCGCCGGGCTGCTCGGCGCCGGGCGCTCCGAACTGCTGCGCGCCGTGTTCCGCGACGACCCGTCCGCCACCGGCACCGTCGCCGTCGGCGGCGAGGAGGTGAAGAACTCCGCGCGGGCGGCCGTCGCGGCGGGCATCGCGTACGTGCCGGAGGACCGCGCCGGGCAGGGACTGCACGGCGGCCTGCCGATCTGGAAGAACATCTCCCTGCCCGACCTCGCCCGGCTGTCCCGCCGGCGGCTCGTCCCGCGCACCGCCGACGAGCGGGCCCGCGCCGAGCGGGCGGTCGCCGACCTCGGCATCGTCACCGCCGGCGTCGACACCGTCCCGGGCGAGCTGTCCGGCGGCAACGCCCAGAAGGTCGTGTTCGCGAAGTGGATGTACGCCGACACCCGCGTGTGGCTGCTCGACGAGCCCACGGCGGGCGTCGACGTCGGCGCGAAGGCCGACCTGCTGCGGCTCGTCCGCCGGTTCGCGGCCCAGGGCAAGGCGGTCGTCCTCGTGTGCAGCGAGTTCGAGGAACTGCTGTCGGTGGCCACGCGGGTGCTCGTCGTCCGCGGCGGGCGGATCGTCGCCGAACGGCCCGCGTCGTCCACCAGCGAGGAGGAGCTGCTCATGCTGGCCCACGGCCTGCGGACGCGGCGGGCCGCCGCGCCGCCGTCCGACCCGAACGAAGAAGAAGAGGTGCCCCGTGAGCACTGAAGCGGCCTCCGGGCGGCGGCGGCTCCCCGCCGCGCTGCGGCTCGGCAACGCCGGCGTCGTCTACGCCCTCGTCCTGCTCGTCCTGGTCCTGACCTTCGCCGCGGAGGCGCAGGGCCGGGTGTTCTACCTGGGACCGACGAACGTCGCCAACGTCCTCGACCAGACAACGCTGATCGGCCTCATGGCGATCACCACCACGATCGTGCTGATCAGCGGGAACTTCGACCTGTCGGTGGGCGCCGTCGCCGCGCTCGGCGCGGCGGTCTGCCTGAGCCTCGCGGACGACATCGGGTTCTGGCCCGCGCTGTTCGCCGCGCTCGCCGTCGGCGCCCTCATCGGCCTGTTCAACGGCGTGGTGGTGCAGTACTTCGGCATCAACGCGTTCATCGTCACGCTCGGCACGATGACCGCCGTGCGCGGCATCGTCCTGATCGTCACGGACGGGCGCACCGTCACCGCGCCGGACGGCGCGGTCCGCGACGGGCTGCGCGCCGTGGACGGCGGTTCCTGGATCACCCCGAACCTGTACCTGCTCGCGGGGATCGTCGTGCTCGCGGTCGGCGCGTGGCGGGCCGTGCGGGCCCGGCAGTGGCGGCCGCCGCGGATCCTGGTGCCGCTCGCGGCCGGCGCGGTGCTGGTCGCCGCGTCCCCGGTCGCGATCTTCACGATCCGGATCACCCAGCGCACCCTCTACCTGCTGGTCCTCGCGCTGCTGGCGGCCTGGGTGCTGCGGTACACGACGATCGGCCGGCGGCTGTACGCGAGCGGGGGCAACCCCGAGGCGGCGCGGCTGTCGGGCATCGCGGTCGACCGGTACAAGGTCGTGGCGTTCGTCCTCAACGGGACGGTCGCGGCGTTCGTCGGGGTGCTCTACGCCGCCCGGCTCGGCTCGATCAACCCCAGCGCCCTGTCCGGCTTCGAGCTGACGGCCCTCGCCGCGGCCATCCTGGGCGGGACGTCGCTGTTCGGCGGGCTCGGCAGCGTCGGCAAGTCGCTGGTCGGCGCGTTCATCCTGATCACGCTGCGGAACGGGTTCAACATCCTCAACCTCGGCGCGAACTGGCAGGGCCTGGTGGAGGGCGTCGTCCTCATCGTCGCCGCCGGCGTCTACACGATCTCGTTGCGGCGCGGCCGGACCCGGCGCATCAGGGAGGCCGAGTCGCCAGGCCCGGACGCCCCGGACGGCGACGGTCCGCGGCCGCCCGGCCCGCCTGGGAAACTGGCGGCCTCCGCGCACGGCGGCGCGGCCGACCGGAAGGACGGGTGAGACGGTGCTCGCAGCGATCTGGCACTTCAGCTTCCACGTCGCCGACCTCGACCGGTCGATCGCGTTCTACCGCGACGTCCTCGGCATGGAGCTCGTGCACGTCCAGGACCAGGACAACGCGTACACGCGCGCCCTCGTCGGCTACCCCGACGCCCGCCTGCGCGTGGCGCAGCTCGCCGTCCCCGGGCCGCGCGACCACGTCAGCACCCACGATCTGGAGCTGGTGGAGTACGTGGTCCCGCGCGGCGAGCGGCAGGACCCCGCCCGCCACCACCCCGGCGCCGCGCACATGGCGTTCGCGGTCGCCGACATCGGCGCCGAGCACGACCGGCTCGCCGCGCTCGGCGTCCGGTTCGTCTCGCCGCCCAACCGCATCACCGCGGGCGCCAACACCGGCGGCGCCGCCTGCTACTTCCTCGACCCCGACGACATCACGCTCGAACTCGTCCAGCCGCCGCCGCACCGCGCGCCGCTGCTCCCGGGAGGCCGTCCGTGAGGATCGCGCTGCACAGCGTCCTGCGCGAGGGGCGCGAGGACGACTACGACCGCGAGCACGCCGCCGTCCCGGACGACCTGCTCGCCGCGCTTCGCCGGGCCGGGATCCGGGACTGGACGATCTGGCGCAGCGGCCGCCACCTGTTCCACCTGGTCGACGCCGACGACTTCGCCCGGGCGAAGGAGATCCTCGCGGACGATCCCGCCGACCGGGCGTGGCAGGAGCACATGGCCGCGTTCGTCGAGGGCTTCGAGCCGGGGGAGGACGAGCGGACGGGCGCGTTGGCGCGGGTGTGGAACCTGCGGGAGCAGCCGCCGCCCGCCGGAGAGGAGCAACCGTGATCATCGACGCCCACCAGCACTTCTGGAACCTGGATCGGGTCGCCTACCCGTGGCTGACGCCCGACCAGGGGCCCATCCACCACACCTTCGAGGAGCGCGACCTCGAACCGCACCTGGACGCGTGCGGGATCGACGGGACGGTGCTCGTCCAGTCCGCCGACTCCTACGCCGACACCGACTACATGCTCGAGGTCGCCGACCGCTGGCCGCGCGTGCGGGCGGTCGTCGGCTGGGTGCCGCTCACCCGCCCGGACGAGGCCGCCGCGGCGCTCGACCGGTACCGGCGCGACCCCCGCTACGTCGGCGTCCGGCACCTGATCCACGACGAACCGGACCCCGACTGGCTGCTGCGGCCGCAGGTGCGGGACGGCCTCGACGCGCTCGCCGAACGGGGGCTGACGTTCGATGTCGTCGCCGTCCTGCCCCGCCACCTGGAGCACGTCCCGCCGCTCGCCGAACGGCACCCGGACCTGCGGCTGGTGATCGACCACCTCGCCAAGCCGCCGATCGCCGCGCGCGGCCGCGAACCCTGGGCCGGGCTGCTCGCCCGCGCCGCGGAGTACCCGAACGTGCACGCCAAGGTGTCCGGGCTGAACACGGCCGCCGACCCGGAGACCTGGACGGCCGCCGACCTGCGCCCCTACGTCGAGCACGCCCTCGACCTGTTCGGCGCCGGGCGGCTGATGTTCGGCGGCGACTGGCCCATCTCCGTCCTCGCCGGCGGCTACCGCAAGGTGTGGGACGAGACGGTGAAGCTCCTCGACGACCTGGCGCTCGACCCCGGCGACCGGGCGCGCCTCCTCGGCGGCACCGCCGTCGACGTCTACCGCATCCCCGACCCCGCCTGACCCGGAGCCGCCCCATGCTCGACCTGTTCGCGCCGATCGCCGCCGAGACCCGGATCTCGGTGCCCGGCCGCCACCGCCGCCCGATCGCCGTCGTGGGCGCGGGCGCCATCGTCGACGTCGCGCACCTGCCCGCGTACGCCTCGCACGACCTGCCCGTCCGCGGCATCTACGACCTCGACCCGGAGCGCGCGCGGGACGTCGCCGCCCGGCACGGCGTGCCCCGCGTCTACGACTCCCTCGACGACCTGCTGAAGGACGAGGAGGCGGAGGTGGTGGACGTCGCCGTCGTCCCGCACGCGCAGCCGCCGATCGCCCGCGCCGCGCTCGAGGCGGGCAAGCACGTGCTGTGCCAGAAGCCGCTCGCGCCCGACCTCGCGGAGGCCCGGCGGCTCACCGAGCTCGCCGAGGCGCGCGGCCGCCGGCTCGCCGTCAACCAGCAGCTCCGCTGGGACGAGGGCATCGCCGCGGCCCGCGCCATGGTCCGCGCCGGCTGGATCGGGACGCCGACCGCGATGTCCTTCACCGTCGACGTGAAGACCGACTGGAGCGGCTGGTCCTGGCTCGTCCGCTCCGAACGCCTCGAGATCATGTACCACTCGATCCACTACCTCGACGCGGTGCGGAGCGTCCTGGGCGACCCGTCCCGCGTCTTCTGCGCCGCGTCCCGCACCCCGGGGCAGGCCGAGACGGGCGAGTCCCGCACGATGAGCACCCTGCTGTTCGACGGCGGCGCCCGGGCGATCCTGCACGTCAACCACGAGAACCGCACCGGCGACCCGCGCGCCGAGTTCCGCATCGACGGCGACGCGGGCGCGATCCGCGGCACGCTCGGGCTGCTGTACGACTACCCGCACGGCCGTCCCGACACGCTCGAGGTGTCCAGCACCGCGGCGCCGACCGACGGGTGGGTCGCCTACCCGGTGACCGAGCGCTGGATCCCGGGGGCGTTCGCCGGGCCCATGGCCGGGCTGCTCCGCTGGATCGCCGAGGACGAGCCGTCCCCCACGGCGGCGCGGGAGAATCTCGGTACGCTTGCACTCGTCGAGGCACTGTACGCATCCATTAACACCGGTGAGGCGCAGCAACTGTGACCCAGTCAACCGGGGGCGGTCGTGCGCGCACCCGCCGGGTGACCCTCGCCGACGTCGCCCGCAGGGCCGGCGTCGACAAGGCGGTCGTGTCGCGCGTGGTCAACGACGACCCGATGCTGAACATCCGTCCCGAGACGCGCGCCCGGGTGACGGCGGCCCTCAAGGAACTCGACTACCGGCCGAACGTCGCCGCCCGCAGCCTGCGCACCGCGCGGGCCGGGACCGTCGGGCTGTTCATCCCCGACTTCGCCAACCCCGTCTACGCCGAGATCATCACCGGCGCGGAGAGCGCGGCCGCCGAACGGGGCTGCGCGCTGATGGTCGGCTCGTCCACCGCCGGGCGCGGCGGCGCGCAGAGCTACCTCGACCTGCTCGGCCAGGGCCGCGTCGACGGGCTGCTGCTGGCCGGGGGGACGATCACCGACGAGGAGCAGGCGACCCTGGCCGACCGCGGGCTGCCGTGGCTGTTCGTCAACCGCCGCGGGCCCGGCGCCGGCCGGCACGTCGTCCTCGACGACGAGCTCGGCGCCCGGCTGGCCGTCCGGCACCTCCTCGACCTCGGCCACCGCCGGATCGCCCACGTCGGCGGCCCGGCCGGCGCCGACACCGCGCACCGCCGCCGCGACGGCTACGCGACGGCGCTGCGCTCGGCCGGCCTCGAGGAGGACCCGCGGCTCGTCGTGCAGGGCAGCTACGGTCCCGGCAGCGGCGTGCAGGCCGTGCAGAAGCTCCTGGACGGCCCGGAACCGCCCACCGCGCTGTTCGTCGCCAACGTCACCTCCGCGATCGGCGTGCTCAGCGCGCTGCGCGCCCGCGGCGTCTCGGTGCCGGACGAGATGTCGGTGGTCGCCGTGCACGACCTGCCGCTCGCCGAGCACCTCATCCCGCCGCTGACCACGGTCCGGATGCCGCTGCGCGCGCTCGGCGCCCGCGCCACCCGGCTGCTGCTGTCGGTCCCGGCCGACCAGCTCGTCGAGGAGGTCGTGCGCGAGCCGATCGAACTGGTCGTCCGGCAGTCCACCGCCGGACCGCGCCAGGGCCCCCGGACCCTCTGACGCCCGCACGCCCCCGAACCCACCGAACACCCGAACCCACCGAACACCCGAACACACGGAACGGCCGCGGCGCCCGGGCGCCGCGGCCGTCCTCGCGTCTACGTCACTCGACGCCGAGCGTGCGGTCGCCGAGCCGCCGGACGTCCGTCGCCGGAACGCCGTCGATCCCCTCGAAGCGGAACGACGGGTAGGGGGCGTCGGCCCGTTCGAGCACGTAGGACCGTCCTTCCTCGGCCCGGAACCGGATCACCCCGTCGGCGGTCGGCGGCACCACCGGCCGTCCCCGCCCGGTGCCGCCGTCGACGACCCGCACGCGCCGCCCGGGCCACGGGTTGGCGACCGCGATCGCGCCGTCGCTCCCGGCCTCGATCCCGACGAGGTTCGGCGCGCCGTCCCGCACCTCCGTGCTGACCCGGTGGCCGCCCTCGACCCGCACGGACCCGGCGACGTCCCAGCCCTCCGGCCACGCGGACGCGACCCGCACGACGCCCTCGTAGGACTGGACGAGCGACTCCTGCAGCGACGACCCCACCACGGCGTTCCAGCCGTTGTAGTAGTTCGTCATCTCCGTCGGGTCGTCGTCGACGCTGTGCGAGCCGAAACCGTTCGGGAAGATCTGGAAGTCGCCGGTGCCCCGGAGCAGCAGGCTCCGCATCTCGCCCGCGAGGCCGAGCCGCGCGGCGAGCAGCGCGTCCTCCGCCCACTCCCGCGTGTTCACGAACACCCGCTTGCGGAACGTCGCCTGCATGAGCTCGGAGTCCCGGCCGTACAGGCCCCAGGGGAACAGGGGCTCGGTGTCGGGGTTCTGCGTGTTGTGCGCCTCCTCGTCCGTGGCCGACCACGCGATCACCCGCTCACCGTCGCGGACGACGGTGCGGAAGTCCGGGATCTTCGGCAGGGCGGCCCGCAGTTCCCGCGCCAGCCCCCGGTCGCCGCGCCGGTCCGCCTGCTCCGCGATCATCGGGAAGATCATCCGCATGGCGGCGAGGTCGGGCGCGGGGTCGGTCGCGTCCCACTGGGTCTCCATGGCGTTGACGTTGTGGAGGTGCAGCTTCCCGTCTTCGCCCTCCTCAAGGATCGACAGGTAGAAGCGCGCCACGTCCCGCATCAGCGGGTACGCCTCGTCCAGGATCTCGCGGTCGCCCGTGTACCGGTACTGGAGCCAGAGGTTGTGGACGACCTCCGGCCCGGTCGTGACGATCCGGTTCAGCCAGTCCGGCGGCCGCTCGCTGTCGCAGGCCTCGGCCGTCCCGTCGTAGCGCAGGAACTCGGCGACGCACACGCCCTCGGAGCCCTTCCAGTGGGCCCGCGTCCACTCCCGCATCTCCTCCAGCCGGTCGAGGTACAGCCGGAAGTACGGCTCGTTGAACTCCTCGGTGTCGGCGCCGAAGTTGGTGTAGACGGGCTGCCGCAGGTTGAAGTGCCACCAGTGGTCGGCCGACCAGTGCACCTCGTCCCGCCACGGCGAGAACATGTTGATCACGCCGCCGTGGCTGCTCGGCACCGCCGAGCGCATCGTCGCGGCCGTCATGTAGAGCTGCTGCGCGCGGAGCTGCTCCATGTACTCGCCGGAGCCGTCCCGCGAGGTGATCCGCATGGGCGCCGCGCCCTGCCAGAACCGGTGCCACCAGCCGCGGTGCCGCCGGTCGCGGTCCCACGCGCCGCCGAGCGCCTTCGCGGCCGCCGCGCCGAGGTCGCCGCCGGTGTACGCGGGGACGCCCGTGACGATGCGGAAGCTCCCGTCCCCCCGCGGCCGGAACGTCAGCCGCACCGTCAGCTCGTCGACGACCTCCGCCGTGACGTCCCGTCCGTCGGCGGACATCGCCGCGACGGCGCCCGTGAGGCTCCCGGACTGCTCGTCCGCGAACGTCTCGGCCAGCGCCGCGACGCCGTTCCCCGCGTGCGCCGTCGGCGTGCGGCCGTCCCACAGCCGCAGGTCGGCCGTCTGCACGCGGTCCGGGTCGGCGCCCGTCACCTCCAGGACGAACTGGTCCCGGTCGGCCCGCACGTAGCCGCGCGCGGACATCCCGCCGCCCCGCTGCACCACGTCGCCCTCGTGCAGCCGCAGCCGTCCCCGGTAGTCCGCCGCCTCCATCAGCGGGCGGAGCCCCGGCACGGTGAGCTGCCCGGCGGACTTCAGGTCCGGGAAGGTGTCGGCGCGGTTGAACTGCGCCGTGAACCCGTTCTCGGCCCACAGGGCCGCGCCCAGCGTCCCGTTGCCGACGGGCATGCTCTGGTACGCCCGCCACGACGGCTTCTTCAGCACGAAGTCCGACCGGGACACGACCCCGGCCGTGTCCACCCGCAGCGACCCGTCCCGCCACGCCGTCGTCCGCCGGGGCCCGTCCGCGGCCGCGGCGGGCACGCCCGTCCCCGCGAGCGCCCCGGCCGCGAGCAGCGCGACCGCGACCCTGCCGGCCCGCCTGCCGGCCCGCCTGCCGGCCCGCCTCACGTTCTCGGTCCTCTCAAGCCGTCCTCCTCGGATTGGTCAATCGATTGACTAGATTTTCCCACGGCGTCCCGGGGGCCGACAAGATCCGTCTTTGTTTCCGCAGGTGAGGAGGGCGGGTGTCGGCGAGGAGTCGACTCTGCAGCCGCCGGGCAAGGCCAATGTCGCTTTAAGTAGTCGTCTGGCGACTCTAAGCTGATCTTCGGATCGTGCCGAGTTGATCGAGCGAGAAGGCGGGGCTACATGGCCATCTCCGCGGACGTACGCGAGTTCGTCCGATCGTGCGTACCGCTCACCGGATTCGCCGAGTACGACCTGTACGGGACGGGCATGGCGGACCTCTACCTGGACACCGCCCGCGCGCAGGTGGGGGAGGAGCACTTCGCCGCATTCCTGCGGGCCTGGATCGCCGCCGTCGAGGAGGGCGAGGGGGCGGCGGCGCTGTCGCCGACGCACCTGGAGATCGCCCGCGCGGTGACCTACCTCTGGTACACGGGCGCGTGGCCGCGGATGGCGCCGGCCGCGCACGCCGCCCTGCGGCGGGAGAAGGCCAACGTCGAGTTCGTCGCCGCGCCCGCCGCCTACGTCGAGGGCCTGGTCTGGCGCACGTTCGACGGGCATCCCGCCGGGGCGAAACCGCCCGGGTACGGGACGTGGAGCGTGCGGCCGCCGCGCCCGCGCACGCTCGCCGAGCCGCGGCGCGAGGCCGGGACGGACGCGCCCGCCGAGCAGGCCGCGGAGGAGCGGGCCGCGGAGGAGGCGGCCGTGCCCGCGGCCAAGCTCCCCGGCCCGCTGCTCGCGCGCGGCACCGCACCGTCCACCGTCATGACCGCGGACGACGTACCGGGAGACGAGATATGACCGCGCCACCGACCGTGCCGCCCGCCGCGGCGGCCCGCCGCCACTACGACGCCGTCGTGGTCGGGGCCGGGTGGGCCGGCAGCCTCATCGCCCGGCGACTCGGCGAGAAGGGCTGGGACGTGCTCGTCCTGGAGGCCGGCAACGGCGGCACCGAGACCTGGCCCGGCTACCTGGACTCCCTCGACACCTTCTACTCGGCCGTCGCGAAGGTGCCGAACTCGGCGTACCGCCCCAACAGGGCCGTGCCGTCCCCCGACGTGCTGGACATGGCCCCCGTGCGCGCCACGGAACCGGGCGGGAAGGAGTTCACGGCGGACGGGTACTTCGTCCAGGAAGGCCCGCTTCCCTACGGTACCGACTACCTGCGCGCGCTCGGCGGCGCGGGCATGCACTGGCTGGGCGCCGTCCCGCGCATGCACCCCGACGACTTCCGCGTGCGGGCCGGGTACGGCTACGGGCGGGACTGGCCCCTCACCGCCGCGGACCTGCAGCCCTACTACGCGCGGGCCGAACGGGAGATGGGCGTGGCCGGGGACGCCGCCGAGCAGCGCGGGCTCGGAGTGATCGGCGATCCCGCGTACGTCTACCCGATGCACACCGTCCCGCCCAGCTACATCGACCGCTACTGCGCCGAGCGGCTCGACGGCCACGTGGTGACGGAACCGGTGGGCGGGCAGGCCGGCGAGCTGCGGGTGACCGCCCTGCCGCAGGCCCGCAACAGCACCCCCGACCCGGCGTACGACGGCGGCCGGGGGTTCCGGCCCGCGGGCGCCGCCGGGCTGCCGAACTACGGCGAGCGCTGCGTGGGCAACGCCAGTTGCGTCCCGATCTGCCCGGTGCAGGCGAAGTCGTCCCCGCTGCGGGTGCAGGCGGGGTTCAACGGCAACGTGACCCTCGCGACGCGCTCCGTCGTCACGCGCGTGCTCCGGGGACGCGGCGGGACCGTCCGGGGCGTGGAGTACCGCTCCTACGGCGACCCCGCCACGCCGGTCAGCGAGCCGTACACGGCGGAGGCCGACATCGTCGTGCTCGCCGCGCACGCCGTCGAGAACGCCCGCCTGCTGCTGTTCTCCGAACTCGCCGCCACCAGCGGCCAGGTCGGCAGGAACCTGATGGACCACCCCACGATGCTGGCGTGGGCGCTGAGCGCCGAGGCGGACGGGCCCGTCGGCCCGTACCGCGGCCCCGGCCACACATCGGGCGTGGAGGTGTTCCGCTTCGGCGACGCCCGCCGCGCGCGGGCCCCCTTCCGCATCGAGCTCAGCAACTGGGGGTGGAGCTGGGCGACCGGGGCGCCGATGAGCAACGTCGCCGCCGCGCTGGGCGTCGGCGGCACGGCGGACGGCGAGGTGCGGCCGGATCCCACGTTCGGGCCCGAGCTGCGCCGGCTGCTGGGCTCGGTGATCGGACGGCAGCTCCAGCTGCAGATCGCGATCGAGCAGTCCGCCGACCCGGCCAACCGGGTGACGATCGACCCGCGCCGCCACCGGGACCCCATGGGCAACCCGCGCCCGATCATCGCCTACGACCTCGACCGCCACGTCCGCGACGGCATGGTCGCGGCCCGGCACGTGGCCCGCGCGATCTTCGCGCGGCTCGGCGCGACCGACCACACCACGTACCGCCCGCAGAACGGCGTGCCGCCCATCGGCCACCTGACCCACACCTACGACGGGCGGGAGGTGCACCTGGCGTACCGCGGCGCGGGCCACGGCGCCGGCACCCACATCATGGGCACCGACGCGAAGACCTCGGTCGTGGACTCCTACCAGCGCACCCACGACCACCCCAACCTGTACGCCGCGGGCTGCGGCTCGATGCCGTCCATCGGCACCAGTAACCCCACGGTCACCATGGCGGCGCTGGCGCTGCGCAGCGCCGACCACATCGACCGGCACCTGGCCGACCTGCACCGCCCCGTCGCCGTGCGGGTCCCGGCCCGGCAGCACCCCGCCGCCCGGCAGGAGGCGACATCGTGATCAACGCCGGCGCCCTGCACGCCCAGGGCTTCAAGATCCCCGCGACCGTCCCGGAGCTGCGGACGTATCTGCAGGCGGCCATCGAGGTGGAGCACCTCACGATCCCCGTCTACATGACCGGGATGTACACGATCCGCGCGGGGACCAACCGCCTGGCGTACTTCACCATCCGCAGCGTCGTGCTGGAAGAGATGCTGCACATGACGCTGGCCGCGAACCTGCTCAACGCGGTCGGCGGCGAGCCGAACGTGGCGCATCCGGAGTTCGTGGCCGAGTACCCGGCCAAGCTGCCGTTCAGCAGCGACACGATCCCGTACATCGGGCTGCGGCACTTCTCCCCGGAGGCGCTCGAGACGTTCCTGCGGATCGAGAAGCCCCGTTCGCTCCTCCCGAACCCGGACGACGATGCGGGGTGGACGTCCATCGGGCAGTTCTACGACGCGATCCGGCGGGGCCTGGTCGCCCTCGTCGAGGAGCACGGACCGGCGGCGGTCTTCACCGGCGACGCCCGGAAACAGGTCGGGCCCGAGGACTTCTACAACTCCGGCGGCGAGGCGTTCGCCGTCACCGGCCTGCCGACGGCGCTGAAGGCGATCGAGGTCATCAGCGACCAGGGCGAGGGCGCGGACGACACGATCTTCACCGACGACGACCGCATCTTCGGGGAGCAGCGGCAGCTCGCGCACTACTTCCGGTTCAACGAGATCTACACCGGGCGGGGCTACGGGCCGCACGATCTCCCGTCCACCCCGCCCAGCGGCCCGCTGCTGGACGTCGACTGGGACGACGCGTACCCCATCTACGGGGACTCGAAGGTGGAGGACTACCGGGAGTACGAGGAGACGAGCGCCGTCTACCGGGAGGCCGTCGGGTTCAACGCCTGCTACGCGAGGCTCCTCGGCTACCTGCACTCGGCCTTCAACGGCCACCCGCGGCACATGGCGCTGGCCGTTCCCACCATGCTCGAACTGCGCGACCGGGCCCAGTGGATGTACCGCAACCCGCACCCGGACCCGGACCTCGCCGACGAGGGGTGCCACGCCAGCCCGACCTTCGAGCTCGAGCAGGCCCACTTCGACGAGGCCGGCGAGATCGTCCGCCGCACCGTCGACGCCGCCGGCCTCCGGACGGGCGAACCCGTCGACCTCGGCGCGCTGGCCGCCGCGCCCGGCCGGCGGTTCGGCTGACCGTCCGCGATCTTCCCCGGGGCCTTGCTCCGGCGCACGCCGCCGGAGCAAGGCCCGGGACCCGAGGCACGTCACGGCCCCGGGCCTCGCCGCGGGTTACGCGAACGCGGGCATCAGGTGCTCGTGGATCAGCCGGAGCTGGCCGTCCACGCCGGGGACGCCGGTGAGGTCGCGGCCGGTGAAGGACTTCACCAGGACGGGGTCCGTGATCGCGCAGATCATGTGGTTGACGCCGGTCGGGGCGATGTCGCTCTCGATCCGGGCGCGGATCTCGTCCGGGGTGCCCGCCAGGGACAGCTTCTCGGTGATCTCGGGTGTGGTCAGCTCGATGCCCTTGGCGAGGTCGCCCGCGCCGATGGCCTCGATGATCGGGGCCATGTCCGCCGGGTCGACGCCGTTGCGCTCGAGCTGCTCGGCCGGCATCGCCGACGCGTACAGCCCGACCATGCTGCGGGCCGCCTCCTTCGCCGCCGCCGAGTCGGGGCCGACCGCGAACACCACCCAGGCGCCGACGTCCAGCGACCGCCAGTCCTTGCCCGCGCGCTCGGCGCCCGCCCGGAAGTGCTCGACCGCGTACTCGTAGGCGCCGCGCGAGTAGCTGAGCGCGTGGTGCACGCCGTCGGACAGCTCGCCGGCCGCCTCGAACGACTTCGGCCCGCGCATCGCGCCGATCTTCACGGGCAGCCGCTCCTGGACCGGACGGGCGAAGGTGAACAGGCCGTCGTAGGAGTAGAACTCGCCGTCGCGGGTGATGGCGCCCTCGTCCAGCAGGGTCCGGACGACCGCGACGGCCTCCTTCACCCGGGTGAGCGGCTTCGTCCGCGCCCAGTCGATCTTGTACTGGGCGAGCACCCCGAAGTTGCCGCTGCCGAGGACGACCTCGGCGCGGCCGCCGGTGAGCTCGTCGAGGGTCGCGGCGGCCTGCGCGATCAGGGACGGCTCGCGCAGGGTGACCGCCGACACCGACGGGCCCATGCGGATCTGCGAGGTGCTCGCCGCGGCGGCGGCGAACAGCAGCCACAGGTCCTTGTGCCACGGCTCGTCGGCCGCGTACACCGCGTGGAAGCCGAGCTCGTCGGCGAGCTTGATGGAGGCCAGCGACTCCGCGACCGGGTGATCGGGGAGCATGGCGTAGCTGAACTTCACCGAGGAACGTCTCCTTGCAGTGCGCATTCGCGCACGGTCGGGGGGTCGGGAGATCTTCGACGGCCAGTGTGCTGAAAGGCGCGGGCCTACGCAATATGGTGCTCGACCGGCGCGCTGACCTGCGCGAACGCCATGCGGCGTCCATTCGTGGAATCGCCCACGAATTGCCGCCCGATTTCCGGACTCCCCGAAATCATCGGACCTGGCGCCGACGGCCGACCGCCGATACCGTCGGGCCGTCCGAGACGGGACCGACGATCGGGAGACGGGGAGGCGGGCGGCGCCGGGCGCTACGGGGTGCGCCGGTCGTCGTCGAGACCGTCGGCCAGCTCCGTGAGAAAACGGACGATCGTCAGCAGTTCGGACTCGTCGAAGCCGCGGCGGACGTCCTCGGTCGTGCGGGCGAGCGGGCGGAAGTGCTCGCGGGCGAGGGCCCGGCCGGACTCGGTGTACCGGAGCCGGACGACCCGCGCGTCGTGCGGATCGCGGACCCGCTCGATGTGTCCGCCGCGCTCGAGGCGCTGCAGGCACGCGCTGATCGCGCCCGACGTGAGGCTCAGGTGCCGCTGCAACTGGCCGGGCGTGGTCGCGATGCCGTCGAGGAGCGCGGCCAGCGCCTGCACGTCCGAGTGGTGCAGGCCGTGCTCGCGGGCGAAGTCGCGGGTGACGCGGCCGAGTTCGGCGTTCACGCGGCGCAGGAGCTCCGCGAACGTCCGCAGGTCGGTGCCGGAGTTCGGCAGAGCGTCGTCCGGGCATGGGGAGGGCGGCGAGGACACGCCCCCAGAATAGCGTTATCTCAATTATTGAGGTAACTTTCCGTGTGCCCTCGCCGAGCGGAGCGCGTCCGCGCCCGCCCGGCTCCGCGACCCCAGGAACGGAAATGCCCGCACCACGAGCCGCCCGCTGGTCCGTCCCCGCCCTGCTCCTGCTCGCCTGGCTCGTCGTCGGCGGCGTGTTCGGGCCGTACGCGGGCAAGCTCGGTGAGGTCTCCAGCAACGACCAGTCGTCGTTCCTGCCCACCGGCGCCGAGTCCACCCGGGTCCTGGAGGAGCAGGCCGCCTTCGAACGCGATCGGACGTTCCCCGCGATCGTCGTCTGGACGTCCGGCGACGGCGGCGTCACGCCCGAGCAGCGGGCCGCGGCCGCGCGGGCGCTCGGCTCCTTGCGCGGCGACCCGTACATCGCGGGCGAGCCGTCGCCGCCGATCCCCGCGCGGGACGGCGCCGCGCTGCAGGCCGTCGTGCAGATCCCGGCCGACGCCGGGGACCACGTCGCCGACACCGTGGACCGCGTCCGCGCCGCGGCGGAGGGGGTGCCCGGGACCCGCGCGTACGTCGGCGGGCCCGCCGCGACGCAGGCCGACCTCGGCGACGCGTTCGCCGGGATCGACGTCCTGCTGCTCGGCGTCGCCGTCGGGGTCGTCCTGCTGATCCTGCTCGTCGTGTACCGCAGCGTGCTGCTGCCCCTGATGATCATCCTCGGGTCGGTGTTCGCCCTCGCGCTGGCGTGCGCGATCGTGTACGGGCTCGCCGAACGGGACGTCGTCACGGTCGACGGGCAGGTGCAGGGCATCCTGTTCATCCTGGTGATCGGCGCCTGCACCGACTACGCGCTGCTGCTGTCCGCCCGCTACCGCGAGGAACTCGCGGCCGGGGCGGGACGGCTGCCCGGCGTGCTGGCCGCGTGGCGGGGGTCGGCCGGGGCGATCGCCGCGAGCGCCGGGACCGTGGCCGCCGGGCTGCTCGCGCTCCTGCTCAGCGACCTGTCCAACAACCGGGCGCTCGGGCCGGTCGGCGCCATCGGCATCGGCTGCGCGCTGCTCAGCGCCCTCACCTTCCTGCCCGCCGTGCTCGCCCTGCTGGGACGCGCGGCCTACTGGCCCGCGAAGCCGCACGCCGACCGCACCGCGCACCCCGTCTGGGAGCGCGTCGCCCGCCTGGTGGACCACCGGCCGCGCCGCCTCTGGGCGGGCTCCCTGATCGCGCTGGTCGCCTGCGCGGCCTTCATGCCGCAGCTGCGCTCCGACGGCGTGCCGCTGAGCGAGACGTTCGTCGGCGGGGCCCCGTCGGTGACCGCCCAGGAGGTCCTGGACGAGCACTTCCCCGGCGGCCAGGGCAACCCCGCCGTCGTGCTGACCGACGCGGCCGCGGTGCAGCGGGTCGTCGCCGCGGCCGAGCGCACCGACGGCGTGCACGGGGCGGCGCCGCGCACCGCGGGACGTCCGGGGGCCGGCGAGCCGCTCGTGGTGGACGGCCGCGCGCTGGTGGACGTCACGCTGAGCGACGCCGCCGACAGCGAGGCCGCGCGGGACACCGTCGAGCGGCTGCGCGGCAACCTGCACGGCATCGACGGCACCCTCGTCGGCGGCTACACCGCCCAGCAGGTCGACACCCAGGCCGCGGCGCAGCACGACCGCACGGTGATCGTCCCCGTCGTGCTCGCGATCATCGTGGCGATCCTCGTCGTCCTGCTCCGCTCCCTGCTGATGCCGCTGCTGCTGGTCGCGACCGTCGCGCTCAACTACCTCGCGACGCTCGGGGTGTCCGCGCTCGTCTTCCGGTACCTGTTCGGGTTCACCGGCACGGACGCCTCGGTGCCGCTGTACGGGTTCGTCTTCCTCGTCGCCCTCGGCGTCGACTACAACATCTTCCTGATGACGCGGGTCCGGGAGGAGTCGCTGCGGCACGGGCCGCGCGAGGGCGTGCTGCGCGGGCTGACCACGACCGGCGGCGTCATCACTTCGGCGGGCGTGGTGCTCGCCGCGACCTTCGCCGCCCTCGTGGTCATCCCGCTCGCGTTCCTCGTCCAGATCGCGTTCATCGTCGCGTTCGG
This sequence comes from Spirillospora sp. NPDC052242, assembly GCF_040679555.1. Classification (NCBI taxonomy): domain Bacteria; kingdom Bacillati; phylum Actinomycetota; class Actinomycetes; order Streptosporangiales; family Thermomonosporaceae; genus Spirillospora; species Spirillospora sp. NPDC052242. The sequence goes on along the minus strand of NZ_JBFAUZ010000041.1, from coordinate 4,372 downwards.
CGTCCTGCTCGACACGCTGGTGGTCCGCTCGCTGCTGGTGCCCGCGCTCGTCCGCGACGCGGGCCCGGTCGTGTGGTGGCCCGGCTCCCTGTGGCGCCGCCGCGACCGCGCCCCCGCCCCGTCCCCTGACGCCTGACCGCGCGGATCAGAGGCGGCCCGCCGCCAGCGCGTCGAGGGGATCGCGCAGCTCGTGGGCACCGAGGAAGCCCCCGCCGGACGCCAGCGCGTCGTGCGCGCCGTAGCCCAGCAGCTCCTGGGCGCGGCGCGGCAGGTCGCGGGCCAGGTCCGGCGGGACGCTCAGGTAGTGGTTCTCCTCGGTGCGCAGCCACCCGGCGACGTAGCTCATGTGCATGCCGCGCCGCCACCGGTCCGCGGTGGTGTTCCCGCCGCCCGCGTGGACGGTCGAGCCGTAGTAGACGACCGCCGAACCGGGCGCCATCTCGGCGGCGACGAGCTCGTCCTCGGACGGTTCGCGGCCCTCCGGCCACCGGTGGCTGCCGGGCGCGACGACCGTGGCGCCGTTCGCCGCGGTGAACTCGCTCAGCGCGATCACGGTCGACAGCTCGATCTCGGGATGCGGCGCGGGCAGATGCGACCAGACGATCTCGTCGCGGTGCGTCCACTGCCGTTCGGCGCCGGGTCCCCGGTCGAGGACGTGCGCGACGTTCAGCAGGTAGCTCGCGCACGCCGGGAGCAGGACGTGGTCGGCGATCGCGAGCAGCACCGGATGGACGAGCACCTCGGCGGCGAACACGCGCGACCGTCCCGCGACCCCGGTGACGTGCCGGGTGCGCTCCCCGAAGAACGCCGCGACGCTCGCGTTGATGAACGACGCGTCGTGCCCGGGGGAGGCGGCTTCGAGCAGCGGGTCCAGTTCGGCGTTGAACCGCGCGAGCAGGTCCGGGTCCAGCAGATCCTCGACGATGACGACGCCGTCCCGCTCCAGGGCGGCGATGATCGTCCCGGCGGGCGCGGCCGCCGGGACCCTCTCTGGCTTCGACATGCCCGCCAGCTTGCGCCCGGCGGCTCAAGGACGGCTATCGTTCCGCTCGCGTCCCGCCCGCCCGCGTCCGGACGTCCTCGAGCAGCCGCGCCTGCCGCTCGATCGCCGCGCCGTGCGGGGCGTGCTCCCCGGTGCGGACGGCCGCCGCGAACGCGGTCACCATCCCCCGGAACTGGTCGTCGGCGTCCAGCACCCGCTCCTCGCGGAGGTCCCGGCGCTCCAGCCGCAGCACCGGACGGACGGTCGGCGGCGGCGTGAACGCCCAGTCGAGCGCGATCCGGCCCGCCGACCCCCACACGGCGTAGGTGCAGCGGTAGTGGTGGTCGAAGCCGAACGTGCAGTGCGCGGTGACGCCCGCGCCGTCGCGCAGGAGCGCGGCCCCGTCGACGTCGATGCCGCGGCCGTCCCGGCGCAGCACCGCGCCCGCGACCTCGGCGTCCGGCCCGAGGAACAGCTGTGCGGCCCGTACCGGGTAGGTGCCGGTCTCCAGCAGGCAGCCGCCGCCGAGCGCCGGGTCGTAGCGGACCGCGTCCGGCGGGCCGGGCGGGATGCCGAACTCGGCGGTCACCGACCGGACCTCGCCGATCGCGCCGTCCGCGATGAGGCGGCGGACGGCGTCGTGCTGCGCGTGGTGCAGGAACGCGAAGTTCTCCATCAGCAGCAGCCCGCGTTCGCGGGCCAGCGCCACCAGGTCGCGGGCGGTGCCGGCGTCGCCGGTCAGCGACTTCTCCACCAGCACGTGCCTGCCCGCCCGCAGCGCCGCCGCCGTCCACTCCGCGTGCATCGACAGCGGCAGCGGCACGTACACCGCGTCGACGTCGCCGCGGTCGAGCAGCGCCGCGTACCCGGCGACGCCCTCGGCCCCGAACCGCGCGGCGAACCGCTCCGCCCGCGCGCCGTCGCGGCTCGCGACCGCGACGACGCGGTGCCCCGCCGCCGTGATCGCCGGGATCGTCTTGCGCGCGGCGATGTCCGCGCAGCCCAGCACACCGAACCGGATCTCGTCCATGAGGCTCCTCTCCGCCGTCAGCGTCGCCGGGCAGGCTCGATTCCGGGTCGAGCGGTCTTCGAGAGCCGTTCCGGACGATGACGGCATGCCCAAGCTGACGGTAGGTCCATCCCAAGGAGTGCGGTCCGCCGCCGAGTTCACGGCCTGGTTCGACGAGCGTCGAGGGGCCGGCTCGTTCGAGGTGACGCCCATCCCGTTCCAGGAGACGCGCGGCTGGGGCTTCGACCCCGACACCGGGAACCTGCGGCACGACAGCGGCCGGTTCTTCTCGGTGGAGGGCGTCTCGGTCCGCTCCGAACTCGGCCCGGTCACCGCCTGGTCGCAGCCGATCATGGTGCAGCCCGAACTCGGCATCGTCGGGATCGCGCTGCGCCGGACGGCCGGCGGCTGGGAGGCGCTGATGCAGGCGAAGATGGAGCCGGGCAACGTCAACACGCTCCAGCTCTCGCCGACCGTGCAGGCGACGCGCAGCAACTACACGCGGGTGCACGCGGGCAACAGCGTGAAGTACCTGGAGTACTTCACCGGCCAGGCCCCGTCGCGCATGCTCATCGACGTCCTGCAGTCCGAGCAGGGCTCCTGGTTCTTCCGCAAGCGGAACCGCAACATGATCGTCGAGGTGGAGGGGGACGTCCCGGCCGACGAGGACTTCCGCTGGGTGCCGCTCGACGTCCTGTACGAGCTGCTGCACGAGCCGAACGTCCTCAACATGGACAGCCGGTCGGTCATGGCGCACCTGCCGCTCGTCCTGCCCGGCCGCGCGTCCGGCGGGATCGACGGGGACGGGTTCCGCGCGGCCCTGGCGCGGTCGTTCGCGCCCGACGCCCGTCCGCTGCACCCGGTCGGCGACCTGCTGAACTGGCTGACGTCGGCGAAGGCCCGGCACACCGTGACGGTCGAGCGCGTCCCGCTGCGGCGGGTGGAGCGCTGGCACCGCACGGACACGGCGATCAGCCACGACGAGGGGCGGTACTTCGACGTCATCGCCGTCAACGTGGAGGCGAGCACCCGGGAGGTCAGGGGCTGGACGCAGCCGCTGCTGCGGCCCACCGGCCATGGCATCGTCGCGTTCCTCGCCCGGCCCATCGACGGGGTGCTGCACGTGCTCGTGCACGCCTGGATCGAGCCGGGGTACGTGGACCTGCTGGAGCTGTCGCCCACCGTCCACTTCAACCCGGGCAACTACAAGGACCTGCCGCCCGAGATCCGCCCGCCGTTCCTGGACTACGTCCGGTCGGTGGATCCCGGCCAGGTCCGCTACGACGTCCTGCTCTCGGAGGAGGGCGGGCGGTTCCACCACGCCCAGAACCGCTACCTCGTGATCGAGGTCGGCGACGAGATCGACGAGATGATCGGCGAGCTGGACGACTACCGCTGGATGACCCTGCACCAGCTCACCGGGCTGCTCCGGCACAGCCACTACCTGAACATGCAGGCCCGCAGCCTCGTCGCGTGCCTGCGGTCGATGGCGCCGGGGCCGGTGCCCGCCGGTCCGGCGCCGGCGGGCTGAGGAGCGGGCGTGGAGATCGTGGGGCGCGGCTTCATCGCGCGCAACCTGCGGCCCATCTCCGGGTCGCACGACGACGTGGTGGTGTTCGCCGCCGGGGTGCCGACGACGAGCACGACGCTGGACGACCAGTTCCGCCGCGAGGCGGTGCTGCTCTACGACGTCGTGCGCCGGTGCAAGGCGGACGGGCGGCGGCTGGTGTTCTTCTCCACCTGCTCCGCCGCGATGTACGGGGTGCCGGACTGCCTGCGCCGCGAGGACGCCCCGGTGTTCCCGCTGTCGGCCTACGGGCGGCACAACCTGGCGATGGAGGGCGTCCTCGCCGCCGCGGGCATCGACTACCTCGTCATCCGGCTGACGCATCTGGTCGGCCCGTTCCAGCGCCCGCACCAGCTGTTCCCGCACCTGGTGCGGGGCGCGCTGCGCGGGTCGCTGACCCTGCACCGGGGCGCCCGCCGCGACCTGCTCGACGTCGTGGACATGGTGGCGATCCTCGACACGCTGCTGTTCCGGGGGATCGGCCGGCGGGTCGTCAACATCGCCTCCGGGGTGCCGGTGCCGATCGAGGACATCGTCGCCCACATCGAGCGGCGGCTCGGCCGCACCGCCGACAAGCACTGGATCGACCCGCCGGACGGCAACATCGAGGAGCCGGTGGACCTCACCCGGCTGACGTCCCTCGTGCCCGCGGTCGCCTGGATGGGTTTCGGCCCCGACTACTACCGCTCGGTCATCGACCGCTACATCGGCGCCTACACGCGTGACGCGCTGCTCCGCGCGTCCTGACGCCGGGGCCGCCGCCCGTCCCGCCCGGTCCCGGGCCCCGGGACGCCGAGCCGCTCGCGGCTGGTGG